>JANLIP010000051.1 GCA_024654165.1 Candidatus Kaiserbacteria bacterium
TCCTTAAAAACTCCAGTTTTTAAGGATGTGTTTGATGTCATTGCAATATGGGTTTTTATTAGATGCATTGGCGGGAAAATTGTAAAATTGTAAACTTACTCTATGACCTTACAAATGCAGGAAAATGTCCCGCTCGCACCGCTGACTACTTTTAAAATAGGCGGGCCGGCCAAATACTTTGTTGAGGCACATTCCGAGGATGAAATAAAAGAAGCTTTGGCTGTTGCGCGCGACAAGAGTATGCCCGCGATAAGAATGGGTGGTGGAAGTAATGTGCTTGTACCAGACGAGGGGTTAAACGCGTTCGTGGTTTTCATTTCACTCACGGATTTTAAATTGAATGGAAACGTATTGGAGGCGGGGGCGGGATGCAATTTGCTGACGCTTATTAAAGAGGCGTCGCAAGCGGGTCTTGGCGGGTGGGAAAAGCTCGCGGGAATTCCCGGGACAATCGGCGGGGCTGTGCGCGGGAACGCAGGCGCATTTGGTACAGAGATAAAAGATTTCCCTGTGAAAATCCGCGCACTGCATTCCGTGACCGCAGAAATTAAAGAGTTCCAAAATGCCGGTTGCGATTTTGCGTATCGGCACAGTTTTTTTAAAGATAATCCTGAATGGATAATTACGAATATAACGATTGAACTGCAAACGGCAAATAGAGAGGATGGGATTCGGTTAATTGAAGAAACGATAGCAGAGCGCGAAAGGCGTCACTTGCAGAATGTGCAAGCGGCGGGTTCTTATTTCATGAATCCGGTCGCTCCAGCCGAAGTTGTCGCAATTTTTGAAAAGGAAAAAGGCATGAAAGCAAGGGAGGGCAGGGTGCCGGCCGGATGGCTCATTGAAAAGGCGGGAATGAAAGGCGCAAAAGTGGGTGGGGCAATCGCGAGCCTGCAACATCCGAATTACATCGTGAACGAGGGAGGCGCGACTGCGCGTGACGTTAAAGAGCTAGCGGAGAAAATCAAGCATGAAGTAAGGCAACAATTTGGCATACAGCTGGCAGAAGAGGCAGTGGTGCTAGTTGTCTAGAGACTGCTGATTGTGATAGTGTGCTCTCTGGTAATTAATTTAGGAGTATGAAAAATGCGCTGGAAACAACAGTTAAGATTGTTCGTTGTACCAGGAACATTGCTTGCGGCGGTACTGATAGTAATGTTCATTATCCAACGGGTGCAAGGTCTTTTCGTGGATAGTTTGTATTACGATAAGGTAATGCACACGCTTGGCGGCGCCGGAGCATGTGTCTTGGTGTTCTTGGTGCTTGCCAATTGCTCGCGGGGTTTCAGATGGGCAATACTTCGTTTCGGGTTACCTCTGGTCGGTCTGATCTCTGGACTGATTATCGGTGTGGCCTGGGAAGTTGTGGAAGTACTTGTCCCAGCTATAACGGATTACGTTCTTCAGGGGTGGTGGGATACCTTTTTTGATTTGGTATTCGACTGCCTAGGCGGATACATCGCCGGCAAGAAATATCAGGGAGTCTGGCGGTGGCAGTATTAGGCGGCGAAGGATCGGCGATGACGCCCCCTCGTCGCCTTTTCCTTTTGTGCTATATTGCTCCGTACCAACCCCTAGCGCAAAGCGGGGGACGGTTTGCGTTGTATGTCAAAGGAAAACGAAAAAATGGGCGATAAAATTGTCGTTAAAGGTGCGCGGACCCACAACCTTAAGAATATCTCGGTAGAAATACCGCGGAATAAAATGGTGGTCATAACGGGGCTTTCCGGATCGGGAAAATCGTCATTGGCTTTTGATACGATTTTCGCGGAAGGCCAGCGCAGGTACGTGGAATCTCTCTCGGCATATGCACGCCAATTTTTGCGCCAGATGCAAAAACCCGATGTGGACGAGATAACAGGACTTTCACCGGCAATTTCAATAGACCAAAAATCGCGTTCCAACAATCCCCGCTCCACCGTCGCCACGATCACGGAAATTTACGATTACCTGCGCGTTCTCTACGCGAGGGTGGGTAAACCTCACTGCATCACCTGCGGGCGGGAAGTGAAAAAGCACACTAACGAGGAAATTCTGGAATCAGTCCTGAATATCGTTGAAAAGGCAAGAAAGCAGCATATTGAGCCACCGAAACCCACGAGGTTTCACCTCGTGGGTACTGCCAAGAAGAAGTCGCTTATTAAGAATGTTTCGCTTGCAAAAGTTACCATTACGTCTCCGGTCGTCGTCGGACGCAAGGGCGAATACTATCAAATGCTGTACGACTTGCTGAACAAAGGTTTTGAAAAAGTAATCGTTGACGGCGAGGAAAAGAAACTGCGGGAGCGGATCGTAATGGAGAAGAATAAGAAACACGATATTGACCTCGTGGTTGATGAAATATTTGTATCGGAATTCTCCGACGATGCAAAGGCCGCGCGCGAGCGCGCTTCTGAAGCCATTGAACGGGCGCTTCATGAATCCGACGGGCTGGTAAAAATAATAGACGCCGATGGCGCATCGCACATTGTTTCCGCCAAATTTATGTGTCCGTATGACGGGTTTTCATTTCCCGAAATTGAGCCGAGGCTTTTCTCGTTCAACTCTCCGCACGGAGCGTGCCCCGCGTGCAACGGGCTCGGCTCAAAATACTTTTTCGGCGACGAGCCGTGCGATGTGTGCAACGGCTCCCGCTTGAGACCCGAAGCGCTAAGCGTATTCATAGGCAATAGGCAGAAGGCAGAAGGCAATAGCGAGAAGACCGGAATGAACATTGTGGATGTTACGACATCTTCCATAGATGATGCGCAGAAATTCTTTGACGGTCTTAAACTTACAAAAAAGGAGGAGGAAATTTCCCGCGTGGTCATTAAGGAAATCTTGAGCCGTTTGCGGTTCATGCAAAATGTCGGCATTGAATATCTGACGCTTAACCGCAAGGCCAATACGCTTTCCGGCGGGGAGGCACAGCGCATCCGCCTTGCCTCGCAATTGGGGAGCGGGCTCGTGGGCGCCCTGTATGTCTTAGACGAGCCGACGATAGGACTCCACCAGCGCGACAACGACAAGCTTATTGAAACGCTCAAACACCTGCGCGACATAGGAAATACGGTCATCGTTGTTGAGCACGATGAAGACACGATATTTGCCTCAGATTACATCGTTGATTTGGGCCCCGGTGCCGGCATTCATGGCGGAGAGGTCGTCGCCTCCGGCTGGCTTGATGAGCTTCTCACGGCAAAAACCAATAAATCCGGCTCTCGCACTCTTTCATACTTGCGCGAGGAGACATCAATCACCGCGCCGGAGAAACGCCGAACGGCCGACCGCGGGAAGATAAAAATCCGCGGGGCAAATAAATTCAATATTCAAAATCTTAATGTGGATATTCCGCTTGGGAAGCTTGTTGCAATCACGGGGGTATCGGGCTCCGGCAAATCCTCTTTCCTGTACGAAATTCTGCACCGCAATCTGCTGGCGAAATTTGATAAGCGGTACCGTACGGCGAAAATATACAACTGCAAAGAGTTTTCCGGCACGGAATACCTTGCGCGCTCAATTTTGATAGACCAATCTCCCATCGGGCGCACGCCCCGTTCAAATCCCGCCACGTACACGGGCGCTTTTACGCACATTCGCGACTTATTCGCTATGAGCGAGGAGGCCCGCGCGCGCGGGTGGGGGCCGGGGCGCTTCAGTTTCAATGTGAAAGGCGGGCGATGCGAGGTCTGCCAAGGCAACGGCTTGGTGGCAGTGGAAATGCACTTTTTGCCGACGGTGTACGTTACCTGCGACATGTGCAACGGAAAGCGGTTTATGAAGGAAACTTTGGAAGTCAAAATTGGCATGGATAAGTCCCGACGCCCGCAAGGCGGAGTCGGGACCCCGACTTCCACCAAAGGTGGAACGTCGGGAAAAAAGAG
>JANLIP010000056.1 GCA_024654165.1 Candidatus Kaiserbacteria bacterium
GACGGAATTCCGGGGGCGGCAATTCTTTCGGATTTCTTTTCCAAAATAGAGTATAAAAATGTGGAAATATACATTCCGCACAGAGATAGAGAAGGGTACGGATTCCACGAGGAGGCGATTAAAGCGCTCGCGGAGCGCGGTGTCACTCTCATCATTACGGTTGATGTCGGTACGACTGCTCGCGATGCGGTGAAGTATGCAAAAGAAATCGGCGTGGATGTCATCGTGACCGACCACCACGAAATACTAGGTGCGTTACCCGATGCTGTTGCCGTGCTTAATCCAAAATTAGGTCCGCCAACTGGCGGATACCCCTTCCGCGATTTATGCGGTGCTGCTGTCGCGTTCAAGCTTGTGCAGGCATTGCTTCAAGAGGGCCGGAAACACAGCACTCCGCATTTTCACGACATCCCTGCGGGGTGGGAAAAATGGCTTTTGGATTTAGTCGGCATTGCAACGATTGCGGACATGGTCCCGCTTCACGGAGAGAATAGAGTCCTCGCGCATTTCGGACTCGCTGTTTTGCGCAAATCGCCGAGGCCGGGGATTCAGGCGCTCTGCAATCGTTTGCGCTTGCGCCAGCGCGAACTCACGGAAGACGACATTGGTTTTTCCTTCGCCCCTCGCATCAATGCCGCTTCGCGCATGGATAATCCGGATTTAGCCCTGCATCTTTTAACCACGCGCGATTCAAACGAAGCGGAAAAGCTTGCAGCAAATCTGGATCAGTTGAACACAAGCCGGAAGGGAGTGGTGAGCGGGGTTGTGCGCGAGGCAAAGAAGCGGGTGCGCGAGAGATTTAATAAAGAAGAAAGACTCGTCGTTCTTGGCAACACCGAATGGAAGCCGTCGCTCTTGGGGCTTGCCTGCAATTCTCTTGTGGAAGAAAGGGGAGGCATCGTGTGCCTATGGGGGCGCGATGCCAAGGGAAATCTAAAAGGTTCGTGCCGGTCCGACGGAAGTATTTCAGTAGTTGAATTATTTGCTAATTCGGGCGAATCGCTTTTGGAATACGGAGGGCACAATGCGGCGGGTGGATTTTCTGTTGCGCATGAAAAAGTGCACACGCTGCATGAGGACCTGGTACTCGCGGCGAAGGATTTGTGGAAGGATCTCATGTCTCAAGATAAAATCTCTAATTCAGACGCACGGGCGTCTTTATCAGAAGTCACCCCGCAACTTTTCAAAGAAGTTTCTTGTTTGGCGCCATTTGGAATAGGCAATTCAAAGCCGGTTTTCTTAGTGACGGGCGCAACGGTCTCTGCGGTGCGGAAATTCGGCCGTACCGAAAATCATATTGAAGTCCTGCTCTCTTGCGCGCGCACAGGCGTAACGGCGCGCGCGTTTGATTTCTTCAAAACAGCCGATTCCTTCACGCGCGCACCCGAAGCCGGAGCAAAGATTGATTTGCTGGCGACAATTGAAAGAGATTCCTATCGCGGAGGATTGGCTCTTCGCATTGTGGATATCATTCCAGCCACCTAAGAACAGTGCTACTATGTCGCTATGCCCGGTAGGACAATTTCTAATTGCTTTGTATGAATATTCGCCAGCACATAACAACGGCATCTTTTCGTAAGAACTTGCAGTGCATAAGTTGTTCTTAACTGCGCCAGTAATTATTAGAAATTGTACTAACCGGGTATGGAATTAAAAGCAGGAGACATGATTCGTTTTGGATGGGAAACTTTCAAAAAACGCCCATGGTTCTTAATCGGGGCATTTCTTGCGATAAACGTTGGCTACGGAATTGCATCTGGAGCCGTTAATGGGATGCTCGTTGCATTAATCGGCAAATCAGGAGGGGCTGCGATTTTGGAAACTCTAGTACGGTTTATTTTCCAAACATTGCTTGGCATTGGCATGATTCAATTTTTTCTCAAGGCGCACGATGATGTCAGCACAGCTACATTATGGGACCTTTGGAACCCGAAACCGTTTTGGCGTTATGCCGGGACTACCATCGTTTCTCTGCTTATCATTTTGATCGGGCTAGTACTTCTCATTGTGCCAGGCATTATCGCGATGATTGCCTTGATGTTTACCTCGTACTTGGTTGTTGATCGTTCCCTTCAGCCTATTGAAGCGATTAAGGAAAGTGCCCGCATCACCAAGGGCAATAGAATGGAGCTCTTTCTTTTTGTACTCGCAATCATCGGCATTTCTATTCTCGGCATACTTTGTTTTGTCGTAGGTATTCTTGTAGCAGTGCCTGTGGCAGCTCTCGCGGCTGCTCACGCATATCGCACGCTTGAACATAAGGCTGGCGAGGTGGTGCCTGCATAGCATGTCCAAGGTCATTATCTACACAGATGGTGGGGCACGGAATAATCCAGGACCCGCGGGGGCGGGCGCTGTAATAATTGACGGTGATAATAAATTTGAGCTGAAAAAATTCTTAGGCAACCAGACAAATAATTGGGCGGAATACGAGGCGGTCGCACTCGCGCTACAAGAGGCAAAAAAGCATGGGTTTGCAAAACGAGAAATTGAAGTGCGCCTGGACAGCCAGCTTGTCGCCGAACAGTTATCCAACAACTATCAGGTAAAAGAACCGACGCTATGGCCCCAGTATATGAAAGTGCACAACCTGCTTGTCGCACATTTCCCAGGTGCTGTTTTTACTTATATTCCGCGCGAGCAAAACAAAGAGGCCGACAGATTGGTGAACGAGGCAATAGATGAGGCAGGTTCTACTAGGTGACGCGGGAGGTGCCTGCCCCGTAGGCAGCTTGCTGTCCTTCGGGGTCTCCTCGAGAATATAATTAGAAGATGAAGGAATATCTCCTCCTCGCAATCATCCTCGGATTTCTTGCAGGCGTTTTTGCGCGCTCGTTCTTTTCGTTTGGTCTCGCTGTTGCAGGATTTATGGCGCTTCTTGCCATTGCATCGCTTCTTCTCGCATATGCAGATAGAACAAAAAGAGAACCGCTGATTGTTATTGCGATTGCGCTCGTCGCATTTGGCGCTGGCATCTGGCGAATGAATAGCGCCGTACTTGTAGGCGAGCCGGAACTCACTTCGCGAATAGAAAACGAAATTACAGTAGAAGGTTTTGTCGAGGCTGAACCCGATGTCCGGGAAAACAGCATGAGAATTTCAGTGCACGCCGATACTTTGATTATTGCGACCCGCTCAATTGCGATCCGGGCCGGCATTCTTGCCGTGGTCCCATCGAACACTCTGGTGAATTACGGGGACAGGGTAAAGACCACGGGCACGCTCCGGATTCCGCAGCCTTTTGATACCGGCAACGACAGACAATTTCACTATCCCGAGTATCTGGCAAAAGACGGAATAGGATATCAGCTCGCTTTCGCCGAACTGGAGCGCGTGGAAGGCGAGAGCAGTGCAAACATTTTTAAAAAAGGAGCAATTTGGGTTAAACAAAAATTTGTTAAAGGACTTGAGACTTCTCTCGCCGAACCCGCGGCGGGACTGGCTAAAGGGATTACCGTAGGGGAAAAGCGCGGGCTCGGCGATGAGCTCAACGGCATATTCATCACGGTCGGGTTGATTCACATTTTGGTGTTGTCGGGCTACAACATTACCTTGGTGATTAACTCGGCAGGAAAAGCTCTCGCGAGATTCCCGCGTTCCGTCTATTTTTCCGGCGCCGTCATAATCGCAATTTTCTTCGCGCTCATGACAGGCGGTGCGCCGTCGTCTGTTCGTGCCGCATTGATGGCAGTAATCGCCGCGCTAGGAAGAGTGACTGGCCGATTATATTTCGCATCGCGCGCGCTCGCTGTTGTCGCGTTTGGAATGGTTCTTTGGAATCCGTTCGTTCTTGCTTTTGATGTCGGCTTCCAACTTTCAGTGCTCGCGACTTTCGGCCTCATATGGTTTACGCCGGTATTCGCCGGGCACTTGCGGTGGATTACTAAAAAATTTCAACTTCAGGAAATCGCCGCGTCTACTCTCGGCACTCAGCTCGCCGTTCTTCCTTTGCTTTTATATCAAAACGGCCTGCTGCCTATTTTTTCTCTCCCGGCAAATTTACTGGCGCTCGTCGCGGTTCCTCCCGCAATGGCCGCCACTGCCATCGCATCCGTCGGCGGTCTCTTTGCGGAGCCAATCTCTGCAATAATTGCCTTTCCCGCATACATACTCCTTACCTACATAATTGAAGTGGCAAAATTCTTCGCTTCGTTACCATTCGCATCCGTCGCAATCAGCGCCTTCAGCGCGTGGTGGATGTTTGGAGCGTACGCGG
>JANLIP010000067.1 GCA_024654165.1 Candidatus Kaiserbacteria bacterium
GATTTCGCCCTTGCCCTCCGAAGCCTTGGCGGAGGAGGGGATTGAATACGAACCCCCGCTAGATTTCTCCAAAAGCCCCAGTTTCTCGCCCAGGGCGAGCGCTTCGCCCTCTTTTGAGATGCCTTCGTTGTACATAAGATCAAATTCCACAGAGCGGAACGGCGCCGCGACTTTATTTTTCACTATTTTGACGCGATGCCTGCCCCCCATTGTCTCATCGCCTTTTTTGATCTGTGCGATGCGTCGGATGTCTATTCGCACCGAAGTATAGAACTTAAGCGCTTTGCCTCCCGGAGTTGTTTCAGGATTTCCAAACATCACTCCTATCTGCATGCGTATCTGGTTTATGAATATCACCACTGTTTTCGTTTTTGAGACGATTGCAGTCAGTTTGCGAAGAGCCTGCGACATTAGGCGCGCTTGCTTTCCCACGTGCTGTGCTCCCATGTCGCCCTCTATTTCATCTTTGGGCGTGAGCGCTGCCACAGAGTCAATGACTATGACATCAATCTTCCCGCTTCGCACCAACGACTCCACGATTTCTAATGCCTGCTCTCCCGTGTCCGGCTGGGAAATGAGTAAAGAACCGATATCAACCCCGATCTTTTTTGCGTATTCGGGGTCAACCGCATGTTCCGCATCAATAAATGCGCAAATTCCGCCTTTCTTCTGCGCCTCGGCTATTACGTGCAAAGATAATGTCGTTTTTCCCGAAGATTCCGGGCCAAAAATCTCAATAATGCGTCCGCGGGGAAGCCCGCCAATTCCAAGCGCCCAATCAATACCTACGGAACCCGTGGAAATCGCATTAACGTCTACCTTGGGCTGATCGCCCAGTTTCATTATGGCCTCGTCGCCGAATTTTGTTTTGATTTCGGATAGTGCGCGCTCAATATCCTTGTCAGGGACCCCTGCTTTTCTGTCGGCAGCATCTGTCTCGCTTCTCAAACCTATTGTTTTTGGAGGCGCCTTTACTTTTTTGTTGAAAGCCATAGTCATTAGTATACCGTATTTAGTATTTGGTATGGTATTAAGGATAAGAGTCAATTATACAAGGCTATTGTACCGGTGCCACGGGAGTAGATGTGGCTGCAGTTGATGTGCTGTTAGCGGTTGTTGCAGGCTCATAAATTACCTCCACCGTCCTTTCGCTGGTACGCCCATACTTGTCTCGCGCTCGAAGAAAGATGCGATTATATCCGTTTGCGAGTAGGTATGGCTCATCAAATGCTCCTTCTTCTGTCACAGATACGGGTTTTCCGTTCATGGAAAGTTCGGAAATCCTCTCGGCCTTACCGCGTATCGTGATAAATCTCTCATGCGATACAGTCACATCGGAGGAAGTTTGAATAGTCGGGCCAAATAAAATTCCCCTCGCTTCATAGTATGCGTAGAAAATTACAATTAGGAAAAATACAACGAGTGCAATTCTTGCAAGGCGATTATCTCGGTAGGGGAGCATACCCGCACACTAAAACTGTCGTAATTCCTGCCGCAACGAATCCAGCGACCACTGGAATCTTTTTGTGAAAGGAAGCAATTCTTCAATGTAGCGATATGAATTCATAAGAGGTAACGACAGTCTTGGTGTGCGGGCATAGGGGATTGGAAAGAAAGAGAGTGCATCATACACGGTTTTCATCGTCGCTTGTTTCCGCAACGTTCTCGGGTATTTGCGCGAGTTCGTCTGCATTTCCGGCGCCGATGATTTCGCGGGGTTTTGCACCGTCGCCTGGGCCTATAACCCCTCGCTCTTCAAGCAGGTCTATAAGGCGCGCGGCTCGCGCGTAGCCGACCCGGAGCTTTCTTTGCAGGTATGAAGTTGATGCCTTGCCGGCTTCCAAGACAGCCTGCTTCGCTTCCTGGTATAAATCGTCATCATCGCCAGCTTCATCGGCAATAGTTGAGGAGAAAAGAATATCCGTCGCCTTTGTATCGGTAAAATCTATTTCACTCGGCAGTTGCCCCTCGCCAAATCTAGCGACGTAGGCTACGACTTTCTTGACCTCCGATTCCGAAATAAACGGCGCTTGTATTCTGCGCGGTTTAGACATCTCTCCGGAAAGGAAGAGCATGTCTCCCGCGCCGAGCAATTTTTCCGCTCCTCCCATGTCTAGAATTGTGCGCGAATCTACCTGTGAAGCCACTTGGAGCGCTACTCGCGCCGGAATGTTTGCCTTAATTAGCCCGGTTATTACTTTTACAGACGGGCGCTGTGTTGAGAGAATAAGATGGATTCCAACGGCACGGCTCATTTGCGCGAGCCGGACTATTCCGCTCTCCAATTCGCGCGGATACAAGGACATCATGTCAGCAAGCTCGTCAATAATGACGACGATATAAGGCATCGCTTCGGGCAAGGGCTCCTCGCTTTCGCTCGTGCGTTTTTTCTCCAAAGCAACAACAACTACGTTTTCATGGTACGAAGCGATATCGCGCACGGCTTCTGCTTCCAGAATGTTGTATCTGCGCTCCATTTCTTTCGCGAGCCACTTGATAGCGAGGATTGCCTTCTTTGCATCAGTAATTACCGGTGTGAGAAGGTGGGGAATGGAGTTGTACAAGGTCAGCTCAACGCGTTTTGGATCAATCATAATAAATCTCAAGCGTTCCGGCCCGCATCTGTATAGAAGCGAAACAACCAAATCATGAATGGCAACAGATTTGCCGGCTCCCGTTGTACCGGCTACTAATATATGCGGCATGCGCGCGAGGTCGGCAAAGTGCGGGGTGCCTGTGATGGATCTGCCCAATGCGACCAGCAGAGGCTTGTCTGATTGAGTGAACATCGTATCGGACAAAAGGGGAGCAAGACCAAGTGTCGTCCGTGAAATGTTCGGTACCTCAATACCAACCAATGATTTACCAGGTATAGGCGCCTCCATGCGTATTGGTGATGCCGCTAACGCAAGCTCTAGATTGCTCTGTAGAGCCACTATTTTTGATAGCCTGACCCCTTCTGCCGGCTTCATTGCGTAGCGCGTGACAGTGGGTCCTATAGACACCTCGTCCATTTCAACCTGAATCCCGAAATTTTGCAGAGTTCGCTTTATTATATTCATGTTTGCCTTCACATCGCCGACCTCTGGCTTGCCTTTATTTTTGCTCAATATTGAAATTGGGGGAGGGATATAAGCGTTGCCGGTAGCGGTTATTATTGGGAACCCGTCACCCATAGAATCATTTTTCTGCCACAGCTTGCTTATTACCGAAGGGTTATCAGCGGCCTTTTCCTTGTTTGGCGATTCCTTATCATCTTGTTCCGCTGTGCCGGCATCCTCTGCGGGCAGTCCCGTCACTTGTATATCGGCCAGACTTGTTTCCTGCGGGGAATCCTCCTCGCCCTCCTTGTTGTTCAGGCGCTCGCGAATAGATGCAAAAACGGCTCCGAGATGAATGTCAAACGCCACTATCAGGGATGCAATAGTAAATGCGATAAGAAATATTATAGTCGCCGTTGTATCCACCGTCGCGACGATTGGTTTTGAAATAGCGGCGCCCAAGATGCCCCCGTCTCCCGGGAAGCCTATGTTGATCATGCCGAGTCCGGACAGAAGGAAGACAAGCATGCTGACCATCTGTACTATTCCAAAATGCCTCTCAAACGACTGAAATATCAATATCGCGAGGAGAATCAATGATACTGGGAGCAGGAAATAACCGATGCCCAACAGCATCGAGAGATATGTATAAATGATGCCTCCTGCCATGCCCCCGACCTGGAATTTTGACAATATTAAAAAGATTGCCACTGCGATAAGAAATATCGCAGACACGCCTCGCAATGCCTCCGAGCTCACGCGCCTTTCCTGGACAGTATCCTTTTTCTCATCATCTTTGTTTTTATTTTTTCCGCCTCTGTTTTTCTTGCTCATTGCAACATTGTACCTGATTTCTTCTCCTTAGCCGAATACTCAAGAACTATTTTGCAGACGATTCAATGGCATCAGTCCGGTAGCTGTGCGCCACAGCGTGTTCACGAGAGCAAGGGCTAGGAGAACCCTGCGAAGCCTTGGCGGAGCAGGGTAAGGGTCTCATGGAATCTTGCCTGCCGTTTTGACCATTGCGTATGAATATCCCCGATATATAATATGTCTGCTAATTACAGACACCTTTAGGACGTCTAATAGACACTATGTACGAACTGAAAGACACAAAAGACGCCGACCAATTCTCCCGCTCGCTAGATGGGCATGTTGTGCGCACCAATCCTTTCGGTCGTAATGCTTCTGGGGATAAAGCGTATCGCAGGGCAGAACGATTAGTTGCAGGACTGCACTTACTCACTAGCCACGTTTCCCCTGAAGAACCAGTACGCCAGATCGTTCGAAAGAAATCAGTACAGCTACTATCAAATATACTGGATTTACGAGATGAGATGCGCGGAGCAAGCTCTGTGAAAACCAGAACGGTGCAAGCCTCAATTAGGGAATTAATCTCTCTAGTGCGCGTTCTGACAATTTCTGGCTTCATTTCCTTTCAGAACGCGGATGTAGTCATTGAGTCACTGGATGAGTTGGGTAACTTCTTGCATGCTTCAAGGCGGTCTTCGCTTTCGGAGGATATAGTTCTCTCACGAGAGGATCTCCTGGGGGTGCAACCAGTAATTCAGAAGAAGAAAGCAATGACCGTTACACGTACAATTGGAATTCTGTCGGACAAAGAGCTAGAAGCAGGAACTATATCGGACATAAAAGACAACACGAACGACGGGGCCTCTAAAGACAATAGGACAGATACTGTAACTGCGCGCGGGCAAAACATACTTGAGGTTCTCGGATCCGGGGGAGAGATGGGCATAAAGGATGTGTGCGCCCATTTTCCGGAATATAGCGAGAAAATGGTGCAAAGGGAGCTTGCGTCTCTTGTATCGGCCAAAAAGGTCAAAAAGACTGGCCTGAAAAGGTGGAGCCGATACTCACTTGTACAATAAGGGTATCTGTGTTATAATTGCACTTACAAACAGTTGTAGGCCGGTTATAGGGATTCGCCCGACCCCTCTATATATAGGTTGACTCCAAGATGACCATAGAGTATCCTTGCCTTATAACTCATTGAATAAAGAGAGCCCGAATGGGCGCTTTTTCTTCTAGTGAGTTATCCCCAAGGTGGGGTACGCTAGACTAAGGCATTGATTTGCTCCTAGTATATAATTGCTGGGACACCGCTCAATGCGAGAGGCGTCTAAGCAGATATGTCGCGAAGGAGCGCGATCTCTGCGGTTCGTTGACAATTTTTATAGTGCAACAAACAGCGCTTATCTTATATTGGGCAGATTGTTCTGTTCATGTAAGTAAACGATGGATGAAACGTCAATACTATTGGGTTCATGATAAATTCATTGCATACGTGTGAATATGCGTGCGCAATGTACAGAAAAAGCAGTACATCGTCCGGTAAAGATTGCACGGCAGAAATTCCGAATCACTTCTTGGTGCTAACCCCGCTGTCATCCCGCGCGTGCAAATGCGCGAGTGGCAGGGGCTAGCAAAATTATTAACGAGCAGGCCGTACGAAATAAAAATGATATTTTTCTTTCGGCGCGAAATGCCCGTTGATACAGATTATTAGTTTGTCTTCGGTTATTAGTTATTAATTATTAGGGGACACAAATACGCGTACGAATTCTTGTCGAAAGAGTTTGTGTGCGGCCCGTCACACGAACAAGTTCGTGTGTCCGGGTGAAAAGGTCAATATAACAACTTATGAGTAAATCATTAGCAACAAAAAATGTTGCAGGAGTGCTCATTGGCATGGGCTTGGTTCTCGCGTTCACGTTCTCATTCGCCACGACGGCGAAGGCGGACGCGCTCTCGGATCTTCAGGCGCAAGTCAATGCGCTTCTCGCACAAATAGCCGCTCTGCAGGGCGGTTCGGCTTCCCAACAAACAGGGGGACTCGCCTGCGGACTCACCTTCACGCAAAGCCTAACAATAGGTAGCACGGGAAGTGAGGTAATGGCAGTTCAAAAATTCCTGAACAGCGTTGACGGCACGCAAGTCGCAACGACCGGCGCAGGTTCTCCGGGTAACGAAACTTCGTACTTCGGCGGATTAACGAGGGCGGCAGTTTCCAAGTTCCAGCAAAAGTACGGCATCTCGCCGACAGCCGGATACTGGGGACCAATCTCGCGCGCGAAGGCAAACAGCCTCTGCGCCGCGAATCCTCCGGTAGTTACGCCTCCGGGCACCGTTCCTCCGGTAGTAACCCCAACAGGTCCTGGAATCACGATCTCGGCATCGGTACAGCCGGCTAACTCTTTGGCTCCCGGCGGAGCATCTCGCGTTCCGTTCACTACATTCACTCTCACCAACAACACAGGTGCAGCAGTGACTGTAAACGGAATCACGGTACAGAGGGCTGGGCTCGCAGTTGATGCGGTCTTCTCCGGCGTCGTTCTGGTAGACGAACAAGGTCTACAGATTGACATCGCGAAGACTCTTAACTCCAACCATCAGGCA
Source organism: Candidatus Kaiserbacteria bacterium (assembly GCA_024654165.1). Lineage (GTDB taxonomy): Bacteria > Patescibacteriota > Minisyncoccia > Phycocordibacterales > UBA2100 > UBA10103. The sequence continues at coordinate 6,462 of JANLIP010000067.1, forward strand.
ATCGTCGGCGGTACGTTCACTCTGAACGCCGGCCAGACGAAGACCTACACGGTTGCGGGCAACATGCAGACGGCGGCTACTCTCGCTTCATACGCGGGACAGGTCGTTTCTATCTCTGTTGTCGGCGTGAACACTTCCGTTCCGGTAAACGGCTCTCTCCCAATCACGGGAGCCAGCCAGACAATCAACTCAACTTTGACGGTCGGCTCGGTCACGACGAACATTTCGTCTCTTGACCCGAACTCGGCGCAGACAAAGAACATCGGCGACACAGGCCTCAGGTTCTCCGGCCTCCGCTTCACTGCGGGCTCTGCTGAAGATCTGAAGCTCTACTCTGTCCGATGGCGCTTGAACGGCACGGTTTCTGCGAACGACCTCGCGAATATCACGACGGTTGTAAGCGGAACCAGCTATCCGACAACGGTTTCTACGGACGGCCGCTACTTTACGGCGCTCTTCCCGGGCGGTATCCTCATCACGAAGGGTAACTCGGTGGACGTCACGATTCAGGGCGACGTCGTAGGCACCAATGCTTCCGGCCGCGTCGCGCAGTTTGACGTAGACAAGACTTCCGACGTTTACTTCGTCGGCCAGCTCTATGGCTACGGCGTCGCGCCGTCGGCAGGTTCAACGGCACTCAGCACCGCTGCAACGCACGCATCTGCCATTACGGCAGTCACGCCGTGGTACCAGGGTTCAACATTCTCAATCTCTGGCGCTTCGGTAACGACAATCAGCAAGGCGACTTCGGTCCCTGCGCAAAATGTCGCGGTTAACGTCTCTAACCAGCCTTTGGGCGGGTATGTGACGAACTTTACCGGCGAGGCGGTTTCAGTTCAGGGACACACGTTCACTATCGCAACTTCTTCAGGGCAGTCGGGCTACATCACGAGCGTTTCCATCTACGATGAAAACGGCGCGGTAGTCGCGGGTCCGGTTGATGCTTCCGGTGTGGGCTCTACGCTTACCTTCACGGACACGATTACGTATCCGACAGGTTTGCACACATGGACAATCAAAGGCAAGGTTCCTTCCACCTACACAAACGGCGGAACAATCCAGCTTTCAACGACTCC
>JANLIP010000080.1 GCA_024654165.1 Candidatus Kaiserbacteria bacterium
CTTTGTTTACCATTCAATGCATTATATCATCGGTCGGTTTAACCCCTGCAGTCAAGTGCTTATAACGCAAAATCCCATAGATTTTTCATAATTGGCGCAATTCTTTCATCCGTTGCATCTTCGGGGTGAAAACCTACCTCTTCCAACTGTTTTTCAATCGCAACACAAGCATTTAGAAGCTTGATAAACTCCTCTTCTGAAGATTTGATAATATCGCCCATATTCCTTTCCGCGTAACGCCTGCGGGCCTCATCCAGGCGCTCTTTCATAGTAAGTACGCCCCGAGGACCCACGCGCCAATCAGAGTATATGCAAACCTTTAGTTCCCAAGACCCGTAGCTCCGCACTTCTTCCGCGTTTGAGAAACCGATATTATCTATAATCTCAAGAACGTTTTCAGAAAGCCCTATTTCCCTAGCTATCATTTCCATTGCTTTGTGCGAATCGTTGCCATACTCGCTAATGTATTCGTCTTTGACTTTCTGCCAATATTCCGTTCCTTCCGGCTCAATAAAATCGGGGAAATAGGCGAGGTCGGATTTTATAATGTTGCCCATGTCGTGGAATAGGCCCGCGAGAATGACGTCGTTTTTGTTGATTGGTACCGAAAGACTCTCGCAAATTAGCCCCCCTACCGAGGCGACGCGGAGCTGATGGAGCTGAAGCGATGGCATTATTTTGTATTCAGAATAAATCTCCCGAAGAGCTTTCATAAGACAATTCTAGTACGAAAAACAAGAATTTGCGCGGTCGACCGGATTTGAACCGGCGATCTTCTCCGTGACAGGGAGATGTGTTAACCAGGCTACACCACGACCGCATTTGGGTACAAGGTTTTTATCGCCTTCCGGAAAATCTTGTACTTCCTTGGTAAAAATAACCCTGTAGCAGACACAGTATCGTACATCAGATGAAACAAGGCAAGACTGTCGCGATAACTCAATAACAGATCGAAACCGTGTTTCTTGGTTCGTATGGTTCCGCGAGAGATTCCGTGTCGCCTTAGCAGGCGAAGGAGTTCTTCAAGAAATAATCTTGACCCGCATGTAAATATGCTCTGGAATACGGGTCTCGGCTTTTTCCGATCAGCACATTTCAGAAAAGCAAAATAAACGCATCCGTCTCCATCGAAATATCCGCGAACGAAATCTTTTTGTAAGGTCTTAGAGATTCGTGGTAAACGTAAAGTGAGGCTTTTTGCAGGGGTCATTCTAAGACGTAAAAGGTCATTAAATATTTCTTTACTGCCAATCTGAAGCCGGTACCCTGTTTTGTGTCTTGGGTTATGCTCTATTCGCGTGGCAATTTTATGATTAGACCCAAGAAGGGCGCGAATCTGAAAAAGAAGATGCTTATCCGTAATGTGAAACTCTATAAAGTGTGCACCGCGTTTGTTTGCGATCATTGTTCCATCGGCGGCAAAAAAACCGAGCACGTAGGCCATTTCGGGACTCCACGTCTTGAAAAAGTCCTGATCGAGCGTTCTAGGTATCGGCATCAGTGTATTATATATCGTGACAGGGCATTACTCTAACCACTCATGTGGCTAACAGACAATTCCTGGCAGGAGCTCACTGTCCCAATCTTTAGAACTTAAAGCGCTTTTGCGCGTATTGAAATAGATCCATCCCCGAAACAAATGCCCATGCTCCGTTTATCAATAAAAACGGCAGTGCATGTATGGACAAGGCATAAACTACAAGTCCAATACCGGCAAGGAAATTCAGAAGGTCATACCAAACGCTGTCGTTCGTCAGAATTCCGCGCTCATTAGCAACAAAGGCAAAAAGAGCTGCCAACGCCGAAACGAATCCCAGTATTTCAGTTATTGTCATGTATTCTATCTTATCATTAGGATATGTGTTTCCTATGTATATGCACGTGCTGTGCACTTCGTAGCTCCACGACCTTGTGGAGCGAAGTAGTGCCGAAGGGTGGAGTCGAACCACCTTCTAGGGTTTATGAGTCCCTCGTTCTGACCGTTGAACTACTCCGGCTAAAACATTTGCGAAGCAAATGTTTGCCCGTCCGCCTCTGGCGGATTAGGGCAAACCAAGTACATAATAACCATTTTTGAGCAATACTCCACATCTGATGTCCTTACTTTTGTGCTATAAATTAGGGATATGTGGAATACTTTGATGGCAATAAATGGGGTATTGTTCTTTATCGCATCTGGATTTCTCGCCTATTCCATAGGTGCGGCCTTCCTCCAAGGGGAATGGAAACAGCTTGGATATTCTTTCTTGGTTTTCATTCTCCTCATGGTCACACAAACGATATGTGCTCATAAGAGCGAGTACTAGCCGCGTAAAACATTCTGCGGGGGCAGGAATGATCACGAATATTCCTTCGCCGTCGCTCAGGAATTTCGCTATCCCGCCTCACGGTCGCTCAAGCTTGAGCGACATAGCTCCGCCCTGCAATTCCGTACGAAAAGTGCGTCGGCACTTTTCTCCCCGCAACATGAACAAAGCCCGCTTACGCGGGCAGATGTTCGTTCATGTTGCGGGGACAGGAATTGCACCTGCGACCTCAAGGTTATGAGCCTTGCGAGCTACTACTGCTCCACCCCGCTAGGTGCATAGTATATGTGAGGAGGGGTGTACGCAAGTTTTTACTTTATTTCAACAAAAATATCCTCAACTCTTGTTGATGAGCGCGAGCGCGCCGGAGAGGCCGGCTTTGTCGCCGAGAACGCCAGCGCGGATGGGCGGCACGGCGGGAATTACGCTTCGGTATTTCTCAACCGCCTCCGCTACGTCGGCAAGACGGAAACCGTTATCATCGTTGAGGAGCGAGCCTGCAAGAACTACAACGTCGGGCGACCAGTGAACGATGGCATTCCAAATGCCGGCGGCGAGAATCGGCGTAAGTTCGTCCCAAACAGAGCGCGGTAATATTTTGGGCGCTGTGCCGTGCTTGCGTTTTAGCGAGGCACCTCCCACAAGCGACTCAAGCGTCGCGCCGTGCGTGACGTCAATAATCTGATGCCCAGGCTCAAATCCGACAGAGCGGCTGTCTACCGCGCCCCCCACAATGCGCGCGCCGCCCACGCCGGTGCCAATGGTCATATACGCAACAATCGGGAAGCCCTTTCCCGCTCCAAAAAGCGCCTCGCCAAGGCCTTCAAGCTCCGCGTCGTTGCCAACTTCTACGCGAGTAGCAAAACGCGAGCGCAGAGCTTCGGCTAGAGCAAAACTCTTCCATTCGGGCAGATTCGGAGATGAAAGCACTGTCCCCTTGCGGATTACGCCGGCGACTGCGCCGCCAATCGCTTCTATCGGTTCCCCCGAGCTAGCGCGCTCAATCTGCAGAGAGAGCGCCGAAAGAGCTGATTCAGGCTCTGCAGGAGTGCCGATTTTTTGGACGTCTCCAAGCGCGGTATCCGCCCGCGCCACGCGCATATGAGACCCGCCAATGTCAAAAACAATCCGGCTCATATATCCATCATATCAGTCACAAGCGCGCCCCATGTAAAGTTGTGAGCGCCGTAGCCTGCGCCCGTTTCCGGATCAAAATATTCCCGAAAACCGGCGCGCTCCAAAAGCGCGAGGGACTTTTCGCGAATAAGCCGCGCTTCATCAATAAATCCGTAGCGCATAAGACCGCGGTATATAAACCAATGCGGCGCCATCCAGACAGAGCCGCGCCAGAAGCCGTCCGGCCGGTACGCCCGCTCGCGCCGAGAGACGGTGCGCACTCCGCGCGATGCCCAAAACGTGTCTTCGTTGAGGAGCTGATTTTTGACAAGCTCGCGAGCTTCCGCCGATGAATAGAGTCCGGCAAAAAGCGGCACGAAATGCGCCCACGTAGCAACCGAAAGACGTTCGTAACTATCAGCGCCCGCGGCGGACCAAAAAACGCCGTCCGCAAAAAGCAGTACGCGCATGGCTTCGGTTATTAAATCGGCGTTCAACGTTAAGAAGTGCTTGTCGTTCTCTTTTCCAAGACGTTCTGAAATCCGCGCGAGAATGCGGAGATTCTCTATGAGAATTACGTTGAAGGGTACGTCCTTCACCCAAAAGTGGGTTTTCATGCAAAACTCGGCGTCAAAATTGCACGTTCGGTTCGCGTCTATCAGTTCGCGGCGGCGGTCAAGATGGTCCGCAAGCAGAATATCGTCCGGCACATGGAGAACGCTGTCAAAGCGCGGCGAATTGTCCTCTCCCGATTCATCCGGATTTATTATGCCTATAAGATGATGGTCGCGCGGATCGCGCCTATCAATCAAATATTGATAGTAACGCATGAGGGAGGGGTAGATTTCCGCAACGAAAGCGTCGTCGCCTGTCTTTTCGTATATCGCCTTGACCGCGTATGCGAGCATCGGCGGCTGTGTAAGCGCGCTCGTGCCGTCAGTACCCCATTCGTAACGGTGCAAGCTCCCCGGCACCCAATAGATGATGTGCGGAATCATGCCGTTTGGAAGCTGGCGGGAAACGAGCGCGCGCAGTTCGTCCTTCGCCGCTTCCGGTTCGCTCTTTGCAAGCACTATTGCATGAAAACAAGAGTCCCAGAGCCATTGATATGGATAGGCATCGGGAGAAGGGACCGTGTATGTGTGTCCGTCGGTCGTCCGGCGATTCGCGGCAAGAAGCGCAAACGCCTGTTCCTCTATCGTCATATAAGCACTATATCAATTTTTACCGCGTTTAGAGAATGCCCCGCGGCCTGCCTGCGCAGGCAGGCCGCGGGGCGCGTTTATCGCGTACGGGCGCGGGGTCTAGTGCCCCGTGCGAGTCCTCTAACGGGGTTTACCGCGCCTGAAAGTATGGACATGTGCGCCTATTCAATGACCTTAAATTCCCTGAATACCTTTTCGTAAAGCCCGACAACGTGACGCGTCTCGCGCGCGCTCAGCTGATGCGCCGAGCCTTGATGCGCAATTTGGTTGCGCACCTTGTGCGCTTCCCACGCATCGTCCACGGTATTGAAATCCGCTCTTTGAATCTGCTTCATTTTGTCGGCCATCGTGTCTCCTCTGTATCCCCTTAGATCAAGAAGCTCGTTTAGCATAATATCCGCCTCAAGTATGGCCAAGCGCCAATTTTGCTCATTCTCGGAATTCGCCTGCTCTGTGATGCGGTTCCAGCGCAATTGTGTGCGAGGAATATCTTGCTTTGCCACCGGGTGCGCGGCCGCATAAAATCTCATGTGTTCCATGTGCCGAACCTGCCTGATGAGCACAAAACAGTAAATTATGACTCCGGCGAACATAAGTGAAATAACCATTGATATGGATACAAATTCGCCCCATCCGCTTACTAAAGAATTGTATTTCTCTGGAGAAGATGTTTTCTCAAGAAAATAAATGATGCTATTCGTTGTCACGGGATCCTGTATTGGAGTTAAACCCGCAGGGATTGGGCCTGTGCCGGACATGTCCGTGCCCGTTAGCGATGCTACTGTCCCAGGCACCAGCTTAAACGCAATTTCGCCCACGTACCAAAATATTTGTGCGAGCGCCCCGCCAAGTGTGATGCCTCCGTCCATGGAACAAATTATATACTATTCCCCCTCAACATCGTGCCCAATTTTGAACAACGTTTCCTCATTGTCGTGAGAAGCGATTATTTGAAAGCCGACCGGCAAATCTTTCCCCTCGCGCACAACAGTTCCCATTGGAACGGAAATCGCGGGTATGCCGGCTAGGTTAGCGGGTACGCTGAAAATATCTTCGGCATACATTGCAAGAGGGTTGGACTT
>JANLIP010000007.1 GCA_024654165.1 Candidatus Kaiserbacteria bacterium
CAGGAAAAAGCCACTTTGGATGAAATTCAAAAAGATTTGCGCAAACTATTGGCGGATGTGGAACGGTTGAAAAACGGGCACTCACAATAGGAGTCCCAATCTACGAATCATCCGAATACTACGAATGGCTGCAAATAATCACAATGTCGATAAGGTGCTCCATCCCGATCTCTCATACAAAATCGTGGGTATTTGCTTTGAGGTTCACAACGAACTGGGCCAGTTTGCAAGAGAAAAACAGTATGCCGATCTTCTCGAGGATAAATTAAAGAGCCAGAATCTGAAATACAATCGAGAGTTGATACTCGGTGACTCTGGAAATATCATCGATTTTCTTGTGGAGAATAAAATAGCACTGGAATTGAAGACGAAACGGTTGGTGGGCAGATCCGAATATCGACAAATACAGAACTATCTACAGCAGTCAAAACTTGATCTTGGACTTCTCATAAATTTCAGTGATAAGTTTCTGCGACCAAAGCGAATTCTACGCACCACCGCTCGTGCACCCATTCGTAGTGATTCGTAGATTGGTATACATTTGCAGATTGGCACTCTATCTTTTGGCTATTATCGCTTTCTTGTAAGTTTCCAAATGTTTGAGCGCCTCCCCTGTTCCCTTTGCTACGCAATACGGAGCATCTTTCGCAAGGCGCGCGCGGACTCCAGTTCTGCGGAAGACGAGCTCTGGCAGATTCCTTAAAAGCGATGAGCCTCCTGTCATAATTATTCCGTTGTCTATAATATCTGCCGCGAGCTCCGGCGGAGTTTCCTGCAGGACGTCTTTAATTGAATTCACCATCGTGCGCAATTCTTTTCCTATCGCGCGCACGATTTCATTTGTACTTATTTCTATTGAGCGCGGGAGCCCTGTGAGGTGGTCTCTCCCCTTCACGTGCATCGTGAGCTCGCTGTCCACTGGTACCGCAGAGCCGATTTGTATCTTTACTTCTTCTGCCATCTTGTCGCCTATGCCGAGGTTCGCGGTCTTCTTTATATAATCGGCAATCGCGTGGTCTATCGCGTTGCCTGCGCATTTCACGGAAGTTGAAGCGACAATTCCGCCGAGCGCAATCACTGCCACGTCTGTCGTTCCGCCTCCGATGTCTACCACCATATGCCCGCGCGCTTCCTGAATAGGAATACCCGCGCCTATCGCCGCAAGAATCGGCTCTTTGACGACATAAGCTTCGCGCGCGCCAGCTTTTGTCGCCGCTTCCACCACCGCGCGCCTTTCAGTTGAAGTCACTCCCGCGGGAACGGATATCATTACTTCCGGCCGGAAAAGATTCCATTTGCCGAGAGATTTTTTGATGTAGTAGCGAAGCATCGCTTCTGTCACGCGGTAATCGGCGATGACCCCGTCTTTCATCGGGCGGTATGCGATTATATTTCCCGGAGTTCGTCCTATCATTTCTTTCGCCTCGTTCCCTACTGCGAGAATCTTGTTGTCGGATTGCGAAACAGCTACGACAGAGGGCTCGTTTAGAACAATTCCTTTGCCGGGAACGAAAACCAAAACAGTCGTCGTGCCGAGGTCAATGCCGAGTTTTGGTGAAAATGAAAAAGCCATGGAAACGCATTGTACGTCAAAGCGAGTATGGAGTACAGCGTATGGCGTATGGGGCACGGACAAGGTGTCTCCTCACGCTTAGCGGGAGGTGACTCCTTGTCCGAATTTGCTACATGCCTCTACCGGCTACTTTATTTCTCCCTACCCTATGAGATGTCATCTCATAGGTTTTTCAGTATCTATATTCATTCTTACCAAACTTCCCTTTATTGGCTTTTTCGTATTTATCAGGATTGAGTTCGTACCAGAATTTCTTGCCGAAGTTGTCGGCCTTGTCGCACACGCTTTTCAGATAGTAGAGGTCTTTTGTCGGGATTTTCTCAAGCATCTTACCCATGCGCCCCATGGTGATTTTGGAGCGTCCATCGCGCAGGCGG
>JANLIP010000098.1 GCA_024654165.1 Candidatus Kaiserbacteria bacterium
GGGTGTATAGAGGAAATACTTTTTCTACCCCCACCCCGCTTGCTACACGGCGCACGGTGAATGTCCCACCCGCTTCTCGCCCATGTTTGCGTGCAAGAACCAATCCTTCAAATGCCTGAAGGCGGATTTTTCCTTTCTCTTCTATTTTCTGCCACACGCGCACAGTGTCCCCAGGCCTGATATCCAGGGTCTTCCGTGCCTCCATGTCCACTGGCGATGTTGTAACGGTATTTGCCATATGAGACGAGACTATAACATTATGGACTAGCAACAGCAAACTTGGGTGCGCGCTGAGGGATTCGAACCCCCGACCCTCGCAGTGTAAATGCGATGCTCTAACCAACTGAGCTAAGCGCGCATGATTTGGCTGTTCATACATCTCCCCCCTGAGTCCCGACGATTCTGTCGGGACCCCGACCGCTTTGCGCGTCGGGGCTAAGCGCGCATACGCCTACCTTATTGCATATACGTCATTACGTAAAGTCCGCATCAAATCCATAGCCAGAACAAAGCATATACACAAAGCTGATTCTGGGGTAAAACTACTGGTAAGCCCCTGTAGTTTCCGCCAAAGGCGGATCCGCCTCGGGCGGACAATGGATAAATATAAATGATTGCCCCTGTAGTTCAATGGATAGAACTGCGGACTTCTAAGCCGTCAATGTTGGTTCGATTCCAACCGGGGGCACATGGCGTTTGGAAACACAAAAACAAAATTACTTAGAGGGGTCAGCAATTTTTAGCGGAGCCGTCTTCAAAGATTCAAAACGCTGGGTACGGGCATCAAATTTATCAAGCGTGCCCTGAAGCTGGGCTTTATCAAGTTTGGGAACTGGCTGTACAATCCCGCCCGAATCTGTATTTACCACTCCCCAATCGCGCAGCACTGCGGATAGCTCCACGATTCCGAGTGTGACCACAATAACAGACGTAATGGATGCCATATAAAGAAGAGTGCGCCAATATAAATCCGCAAACGCGCGCATGCTCTCCGGCCTGTGCCGGTACTCATACAGCTCCTGCAAACTTCTTTTTATGTTTAGTCCGCGGTTCATGATGATACATTCGCTGTTGTCATAATTTGGATGCGGGCAGACAAGCGCCATACTTGCTTTTTTGTTTTTACAGAACCGCTATAGTTCTGCGTATAATCCAATTCCAGACTTTGCAAAGAAGATAGAATCGGCAGGTTTTCAAGAAGCTCTGCCGTGTGCATGAGGGACGCAAATGACCCCTCGGCTTCAATAATAAGAATGATGGGGTGCAAAATTGAAGATGTGGTCTTAGATTTTGGAGCGGGAGAACTCTGAATTGCACCGCTAATTGTTACCGCCACGCCGGTAGATTTTCCAATTCCCTCTATAATATTTGCAATCCCTAAAACCTCCGACCCTGTGAGGCTGTCTAGCCTGTCGCGGGCACTTTTTGTCTCGCGGGCAAGCGAGTGAAGGCGAAGCGAAGCGCTTTGGCGTTCGGTAACCGTTTCTGCATTATTGGTATTCGACCTGATACTTGCCTCTTCGTTCCAAATATTCCATGCGAACATCCCAAAGGATCCCCATGCAATTAGAGCTGCTGCTGCCGTAGAAAATGCAATCGGGGTTATTGAGCGGATTTTCATATGTCAAAAATTGCCAGTGAGCGTTAAAGTAAATTTCCCTCCTTCGGAGCCTACAAGAGCGCCTACCGGTACCGAGACGCTTTTAAAATATCCGCCTTTGGAAAGGGCCTCTCTATATTGATTTATACCCTCTCTGCCCGCCGAATCCCCTATAAGGGTTATTGAACCATTTTGTCCAGATACAAAATTAATACTTTCCAATGTGACGCCTTTGGGCCGAAGCGAGAGCGCGACGCCTATGGCTTCCGTGGGCGAACTGCTTGCAGAAACAATTGGAGTAATTCCCGTGAGCAGGGCTTTTGCTCGCGTTATATCGTTCTTATTAGCCTTGTCTTGCGGATTTGTATCGGGTGGTGCAGGCACAACGGCAGATTGATTCTGCGCACTTTTCTCAATTCTAAGAGCGATGTATGCGGGAAGGAGCGCAAGATGGGCAAGAAATGCTATGGCAAGGAAAACAACCGAACCGACAAGGATAAGCCGGCTGCGATAGCTGGTCCAAACATTTTCTAGAGATTCCTTGGGCAATACGTTTGTCATGTTAGAGATTCTTAATGAGTATAACGAATTTAGAAGCTCTTACACCCGCCTAAATTTCTTGTAAAGTTCACGGCGCATGTACAATCGTTCGTTGAATTCCCTTTTTGATGTCTAGCGATGTTCATATAGTTTGTTGAGAAATTTGGGCGGGTCAAGAAACTGTAATTCGCTTTGCTCATAACATCTTCTAAATTCCCCTCAAGGCGAGCCCTATGGCTGTCGCATAGCGCAGAGATTCTTTAGCGTCAATCGGAGGAATATATTTATCAAAAGAACATACGTTCCGCCAAACATTGGGAAGCTCTGTCGTCGCTTGTATGCGCCCGGCTATGTAATCAGCGAGGCCCTTGAGATTTGCGCTCCCGCCCACTATTGAAACCATGCCGACCGGGGTAACATGCTCGCCTTTGTCGTTTCGGCGCGTATCCCAATAATGATAGTGCTTTGCCACCTCGTCTGAAAGAGCCGATGCCGCGCCCACAAGCGCCTCCAGCCCGGCGGATTTTGCTCCTTCTGCGAGAAGTCCTTGATCGTTCTTAAATGCCTGCGCTTCTTCAGGGGAAAGCGAAAGTTTTTCCATGACGGCATGAGTGATGGCATCTCCGCCAACATCAACTGTTGAACTGAAGATGGGAATGCCCCGCTTCAATACTGCAAAGCCCGTACGCTCTCTGCCGAAATCAACGGAGAGTGTTACCGGTTCGTCCGCGCGCTTGCTGGAAATTGTGCGCGCGATTGAATAGGCTTCCAATTCCAGAGAAAGCAATTCAATTCCGGCAGATTCAAATGCCTGCACGTAGCTTTTGGCAAATTCGCTAGGGAAAACGACGACGCCGATTTCCGCGCCGATTCCATCATCGTGCTCCATGATTACTCTGAAATCATACACGGCATCGCGCGGAGAAAGCGGAACTCTGTCCTCAAGTTCAAATTCAATCATTCCCATGATTTGGCCGCGCGCGGTCTTTTCCGGAACATGCATGCTGAACACATATGCCGCTTCTTCTGGCAGGGCCGCATGGGCCTGGCTTACTCGGCCCATTTTTGCCTTTACATTTCGCAGTACGCCCGCAAGAGATTGCGCATCGCGTATGGCGCCTTTCTCAATGACGCCGTCCGGAATTGTTTCTGAACCGTACGAAGCCACTACATTTGTCTCTTTGTCCGGTGTTATTATCATCCACTTTACAGATGAATCCGAGATATCTATGCCCGCAGAACGCGGAGCGAGAATTTCAGGCGTAGGAAAATAGCGGGATAGGTAATTTGAGAAAGAATGCCGTGCGCCAAATCTACCAGACGCCGTATGAACGGACCACATGTAAGAATTATATCACTTGCTTAGCGCTTCTTCAGTGTTTCCTAGGAAATATGGGCGCCAGATTCCACTGCCCGATCAGGATTAAGAAGCGAGATTCCATCTTTATCTTTTATGGCGAGAATCATTCCCTCGCTTTCAATCCCGCGTATCACTCTATGGGCAAGATTCACTAAATATGGAAATTGTTTGCCGATTAGATCGGCTGGCGTTTTTCCGCCAGAGGCGGACCCGCCTTCGGCGGGCCTTTCCGCTATCCCAGATACAATGGTGCGCTCTCCGAGCTCGCCAAAATTCACCGTGCACTTGATGAGCTTATCTGTTTCCGGCACAAGTTCCGCCGAAACAACAGTGCCGATGCATATTTCAAGCTTCGCGAAATCATCATATGAAATCTGCTCTTTCATAGATTCATTGTAGCTTGTCTCCTTGGGTATCCAAAAAACGCTGCAAGATTATGGCTGCGGCGGCCCCGTCGCTGTGGTTCTCGCCTTCAGGCGCATATCGCGACGCCTCTATTGAACTCCCAGCTTCCCACACTCTCTCCACAGGCAGAGATGTTTCTTTTTTGAGGCGCTTCGCAAAATCCTCCGCCTCTTTTGTAACTGAATTTGCCAGATTAGAAAAAGAGCGCGTATCGCCGATGATAATTGACTGTACTTTTTCATCAGCAATAATGCGCGTCAGCGACTCAAATACCTGTGCATCGTTCTTAATTGTCGCGCGCGGAAATGCGATTGTGCCCTCGTCGTTGGAAACAGCAATTCCAATTCGCTTCGCGCCATAATCTATCCCGAGGTATTTGGTCATATAAGTTTTGATGTTTTATACACCTCCGGCTTGAATGCTCCTAGCCGGACGATGCGGGTCATCATTCCCGCATCACGCAAATCTTTTCCCAGATTTTCCACAAACTCGCCTTCTTGGTCATACCCGAGCGCGATAATGTCGGGCTTATTCGTGCGAATATGTCCTATATACCCCTCCTCATCGCCCAAGACCGCCTCGTCTACAAGCTCATGATTTGCAACTGCCGCGCGGCGCGCCTCCTCCGAATTTTTCGGCTTCATTCCCTTAATACGTTCCGCGATTTTGTCGCGGGCGACGGAAACAATAAGGTATGGATTCGGGGCAAGAGCCCTCGCCTGCTTAAACAAATTCACGTGGCCCCCGTGAATCATGTCAAACGTGCCGAAGACCATGATGCGCGTCTCCGGATTCTTAAAATACTCGCGTACGCGTACGATGTCCATTGCAATCGCCGTGCGTAAATCCGCATCGTTCGCAAAATCCTCATGCTCCCTGATTTTCTTGCACAGTTTTATTGATATGCTTTTTCCGTTCAGCTCGCCGGAGTAATCCAACAGGTGCGCTTCAAGCAATTTCCGCTTTGGGTCCGCAAACGCGGCCGCCAAATATTCCTCACCATCAACTTTCACCCGCGCCGCATAAATTCCCGACACCGAATTATCCTCAAGCTGAATGTTGGCTGTGGGAAATCCTAGGGTCGTTCCGCGCCCCTTCCCGCTTTTAGTAATGCCTGTATAAACTTCCATAAGATATCGGCATCCTAATTCACAAGACCGAATTTGACGAGGCGCGAACGGATTGAGCCCGCTTGCCTGCCGAGGGTCTCTGCGAGTGTCTTCACTTTTTCACCGGAGAGATAGCGCCGGCGGAGTTCCGTGTCGTCTTCCTTGCTCCACGGACGGTATGCGTTTCTGTGCTGTCGCCGTATGTCCGCAAGCGAATATTTTTTGGATGGGTCTAAAGAAACATCTTTGGCACGGACTTTGTTAGATTTGTTTTCACCGGTTTTCATTTCAGGTTCCATACCGCCGCATGCATGGACAAAATTTCTCTTAAGCGCATCGTGCTCGTCCTTCGGCATTGCTTCAAACGCCTTGCGAGCAGATGCCGAGCGCAGTTTGAAATCTCTATCCCGCTTTGCGACTTCCGGATGAACCTGAAGCGCCCGCTCGTTTAATCCGGATAGCGAGAGGCCCGCAAGAGTGCGCACGCGCGAGAGCGCCACGTATCCTTGCCCGTATTCAAATGCCTGCGACAGATCCATGTGCGCCCCGTCCAAAGACATCCCCTGGCTTTTATGCACCGTAATCGCCCATGCCAGCCGGAGAGGAATTTGCAGAATGCGCGCGAGCACGCGCCCGCCGTCTTCCACGTGCCACTCCACAGGCTCCGCAGAAAAAGTGCGTCCTGAATTCGTTTTCACAATAGGAAATCCGTTCTCTTTGGAAAATCCGGCGATGACTCCCAGCGTGCCGTTCACAAATTTCCTCTCCACATCATTTTTCGTAAACATAACCCGCGCGCCTATTTTGAGAGATAGAACTTCCGGAGAAAGGCACCCGTGCTTCAGAGTTTCAACAAGAGAGGCCTTGCCATGCGCAGTCATCGCAAACGCGCACGCTTCTCCGGAAATGTCCGCGAGCTTCGCATCATTGATTCGGTCAACATCGGCATTGTGCGA
>JANLIP010000134.1 GCA_024654165.1 Candidatus Kaiserbacteria bacterium
CAAACACGCGTATCATTCCGTGTGAGAAGGCAAATATGTAGAGCATCCAAATCTCTATGGTATCTGTGAACACAAGGATGCTCACGCCGATTGCCAGCAAAGAGAACAAAAAATGCGTCCAGTAAAGAATGGTACGCTTGTTGAATCTGTCGGCGATGACTCCGCCCCATGGCCCGAGGATTAAAATAGGCCAAAATCCCGACGCTACCACCAATCCCAACTGACTGCCGGAGCCGGTTAGCTGTAAAACGAGCCAGCCAAGCGCCACTATCTGCATCCACGTCCCCGATTGCGAAACCATCTGGCCGATGAAAGACAGCCGGTAGTTTCTGATTTTAAGAGACGCAAATGTCTGATTTCCAAACTTCGTAATAATGTTTCTCATGCACAAGGTTTAGTCCTGCTAGTTATTTTACTTCTCTAAATCCAGTATTTTATCAATTTTAATCTTTGCTACAAATTCGGGCACGTGGGAAACGAGCACCATAGCACCTTCGTAGCTGTTCAGCGCCTCCGCAATAATGGGGATATGTCGGAAATTTATATGGTTTGTAGGCTCATCCAGAATCAAAAGCCCCGGCTCCTGTAGTACGAGCCTAGCGAATGCCACCAGCCCCTTCTGCCCTTCAGATAAATCGCCTACTCTCGTTTGCATGACTTCGCTTGAGATTAAAAAGCCCGCAGATACAGAACGCACGCGCTGTTCTGAATGGCTTCGCGTTACAGAATAGAGGGAATCAAAAACTGTGTCTTCAAAATTGAGCATGGAAAAATCCTGGCGGTAGTAACCAACCGTCACGTTCTGTGCGATTTTTGCGCCTTTTAATTTGCCGTTAGCAATACTTTCCAGAAGCGTGCTTTTGCCGATGCCATTAGGACCGCGAAGAAGAAGGTGGTCTCTCCGCTTCAAGTGAATGTCGGCTTTCTCTAGCACCGGCTTATGGTTTTTCATTCGTGTAAAAGAAGTTATGGAAAGAATCTCCCCCAAAATATCTTTTTGCGCGGGAATATGAAATTCGCGTATTGTTTTGTCTTCTTTTCGCACATCCACCTTTTCTTCTTCCATCTCCTCCACCTTTGTGCGCATTTTTTTCGCTACCAATCGCATCTTTCCTCCTTTTTGCGCAAAGAAGTTCATTTTATCCTTGTTGGCCTGGATCTCTTTGGCGAGCTGGGCGTTCTTTCTGTTCTCTTTTTCCATACGAAGAGCAATCTCCGCAACCACATCAAAATAATCACCTACATATTGCTCCACTTTCCGGGTGAAGACATCCAAGTAGAGTACGCCGTGAGTAAAGGCATTTAAGAAATCCGCGTCGTGCGAGATTACTATGCACGTCTTTTTATAATCAACCAGAAATTTTGTAAGGTGTTCAATGCCCGCTTTGTCCAGATTGTTTGTCGGCTCGTCCAAAAGCAAAATATCGGGATTTTGGATTAGGGCGGAAGCCAAAAGCAGGCGCGCCTGCTGTCCGCCGGAAAA
This sequence comes from Candidatus Kaiserbacteria bacterium, assembly GCA_024654165.1. Lineage (GTDB taxonomy): Bacteria > Patescibacteriota > Minisyncoccia > Phycocordibacterales > UBA2100 > UBA10103. The sequence goes on from JANLIP010000134.1 coordinate 1,484, forward strand.
TGTTTTCACTTTGCGATCGTGGACCTTCTCATGTCCTTTTAGATTCACAACTTCAAGGACTTCGTCAATTCTCGGATCAATGTCGTACGTTTTTTTATCAAAGCATTTCTGAAAGAATTCTCTTATCGTCAGATCGTATTCTTCGCGGGGCATTACTTGTTTTGCTGTGGCAATAGTTTGTCCTTGGGCTATATTAATTTTGCCGGATTCCGGCGAAGATGCGCCTGTTATAAGGCCAAAAATCGTACTTTTTCCGGCACCGTTCTGCCCCATGAGAGTAATCTTCGCGCCCCCGCGCACAGAGAAATTCGCCTCCTCAAGAAGAGGGTTTGCATGGCGATAGCTAAAAGAAACATTTTCAAATCTAACGACTGTTTTATCTCCTGGCATACCCGGTTAGTACAATTTCGAATAATTCCTGCCGCAGATCGAACTACGAACACTTTGCAAACTGCTTGATGGGATTCTTCTTATCATACGCTGGTGAATATTCATACAAGGCAATTCGAAATTGTCCTACCGGGCATCAAGAGAACTTACATCATCTTGGCCTAAATAGAAAGGCGATTTTTTCGTTGGTAATCCAACGAGCAAAAATCGCGTCGGAAATGAGCACATTTCCGACGTATCTAATCCTGGAATGCAAATTGCCGATGGCTTATACTGTATGCATATGATACGCATTAAAAAAGCGGGCGTTTGGGTTTTTTCTATCTTAATAACCTTTGGCTTCGCAGGAACTGCTTCCGCCGTTGCCCCGACGGTAAATTCTTTCACGGTTGACCCGCAATCAATTTCCAATAATTATTCGGCGGCTCTCGCATGGGATACCGTTAGCAGTACCGGAAGAGATTTGCATTTCAGCTGTCCTTTGGGAGTTACCGTCAAAAAATCCGGCGGAGCAAGTTTCCCATGCAATACGCGGACGGCTGTGACCGGCGACCCCGTGGGCTGGGAAGGGTTTACTTTCACCAACGTGAGCGGGGCAACGCAAAATGTGGTCGTGACTTTTTATCCGAAAGATTCGCTGGGCGCCAATTACGACCAAGGGGCCATACGCAGGACGATTTCCATTCAAACATCCCCACAGCCTATTCTTGATTTCTCAATATCAAGCTCAACCGTTGCTTCAGGTGCACCCTTGACGATTACCTGGAAAGGCCAGGACGCGGGCGGGGCGAACCTGCAATTTGAATGCACTGATTCCGTCAAAATCCGCAAGGCTGTTTCGGATATAGCTGTTCTGCCTTGCGGAAAACCCGGCCTCGCTGCGGATCTTCCCATATCCGGCTCTCTCACAGTGTATCCCTCTAATTCTTCTTCAGCGCCGGCCTCTGTTTCGGTGCGCGTCTTTCCGGCTATAGGATCGGGAACTTATGACGCGACGCACTCTTTGGGAGCGAGCTTCAGCGTTTTGCAGTCTCCCCCTCCGGCGAACCCTTCCGCGGCCGAATTCACGAGCTCCGCAACTCGTTTTGCTCCGAACGAACCGCTCTCTCTTTCATGGAAAACGCGCGACTCCGCCGCCGCAAATATAAGATTCGCCTGCGAGGAGGGGCTTTCCGTTTTTGCAACAAGCGGGACCTCAACGGCCAAGCTTCCGTGCGGAGTTCCGGCTTTCACGCCCCCGCTTTCCACATCCGGCAGTACGACTATTTCCGTCAAAAACGCGAACAATTACATCGTGAATCTTTCAGTGATTCTTCTTCCACAGGATGCGAAAGGAGTATATTTACAGACAAATTCGCTTTCATTGAATCTGACCGTTCTTCCGGCGGGCACTGCGCCTTCTTCCGCCGTAGAGTCCAAGCCTTCGTCCGTTTCCACTGCCTCCTCCGCTTCTCTGCCACCAACCGCATCTGTCGTCCCGCAAAACACTATTACCCCTTCAGCGGCTCCTTTAGTGAAGTCCGCTCTGCCTAAGTATAATTTTGTCCGCCCGCTCAAGAGAGGTTCCAAG
>JANLIP010000012.1 GCA_024654165.1 Candidatus Kaiserbacteria bacterium
AGAGGAGGGGGAAAAAAGCGCTTTTGACCAGATTGAAGAAACTCCAACAATCCGCGCCAAGGGGCAGGAGGTGCTTCTAGTCGCGATTCACAATGATACCCTGAACAACTACCAAGCAATCGCGAAATCCATCGGCCTAGCGATTGATTTTTATGAGATAGAAATTTTTGGCGCTATCCGTTCTGCCATGGGGCACGGCGTCGCGCCCTCGCTCGTCGTTGACATGGGCGCTTCAACTACAAAGATGTATGTAGTAGAGCGAGGCATCGTGAGATTAACGCACTTGGTAACTGTCGGCGGGCAGAATATGACAGAGACTCTTGCGCGCTCGCTTTCTTGGGAATTTGAGAAAGCAGAGCGCATTAAGCGCGAACGCGGGCTTATTGATTCTGATGCATACAGCGCAGACGAGAACGACAAGATCAGATCTGCTTTGTTATCAACACTCTCCCGTGTCTTTTCAGAGGTTGACAGGGTATTATTGAGCTACGGGCAGCGATACAATAAGAACGTATCGCATGTATTGCTTTCAGGCGGCGGCGCGTCGCTACCCGGACTTGCGGATTATGCAAAGGGCGCATTGCGCGCGGAGCTAGAAATTGCAGATCCCTTCTCGCGCACAGAAGCTCCGGCATTTTTGACTAACGTTCTCCGCGAGATAGGTCCCGGGTTTGCCGTTTCAGTGGGTCTTGCACTCCGAAAGTTGAAATATGGAAACTAAATAATATGGAATCTGGCATACACTCCTCTTTTATACCGCACGATACGGGAGAGCAAGGGGCTCGCCCGCGCGGGAGCTCCGGCAACCTGATGGACTTTCTGGCGCTCATAGCGGCGATTCTTTTCATAGCATCTGTCGTTCTTGCTCTGGGCGTATTTCTATATCAGCAATTTCTTGATACGAGCAGTAAAAGCAAAGTGGCACAACTTGATAGAGCGAAAGCCGCGTTTGATCCGGGGCTGATACAAGAATTGACGCGTATGGACGACAGGATGCGCGTGGCCGATGAAATATTGAGCAATCATGAAGCCCTTTCAATTTTCTTTCACATGCTTGAGCAAGTAACGCTCACTACAGTTTCATTCCGCTCGCTGAATTTTGAGGCATCGGATACGCAGAACATCACTATAAAGATGATGGGAGTGGCGGAGAGCGTGAATGCCGTCGCCCTTCAAGCGGATCTATTCAGCAAGAACGGAGTGATTGTCAGTCCGATCTTTTCCAACATTGACCGCCAGCCCGACGGCGTTCACTTCACATTGACTGCTTCTATCAATCCGGGCTCTATACGATACACCCGGCTGATTCCCGCGGGGCCCGCAGGAGGATCCGGTGCCCAGCAATCTGCCCAAGCGCCTAACCAGCAAATTGCACCGCCAGTACAGCCTGGGGCTGTTCAAGGAGGCGCCGTTGCGGCACCAGTGCCGCCAGTAGAATAAGAATCATATGTTGCGCACAATACTTTCAGTCTTAGGCATCATAATCGCGGGGTTTGTATTTTTTGAGTACACGCAGCCTGCATATGACAACATAAACGCTCTTCAGGCGAAGATTACTCAATATAATCAGGCACTTGATAAATCCGCCGAATTGCAGAAACTGAAAGACACCTTGCTTACTCGGTACAATTCCTTTAATCCAGATGCGAAGATCCGCCTGCAAAAGATGGTGCCCGATCACGTAGACAACATTCGCCTTATTTTGGATATAGACAGCCTTGCGGGCCGTTCCGGCATGGCTATCCAGAACGTGGTCATCAGCACTCCGTCGAGCGAGGGAAGCGATCAGACCGTTATAGGCGCCATCAGCACAGGCAAACAAAAGTACGATTCCTTGACTCTTAAATTCACGGTTCGGAGCACTTATGCAAATTTTGTTAAATTTATGGAACAGCTTGAATCAAGCCTGCGCATAGTTGACACGGTGTCTCTTGCGGTGACTCCTGATAGTGGAGCCGGCAATGCTCAAGTGGGCGGAGCTTCCGGCGGGAATTATTATAAATATGACATTACTATTAGGACTTTCTGGCTCCGTTAAATTTAGAAATTGTTATGAATGAAATGAATTACAAGTTCTTAACCCGCCACACGGCTCACCGTATGTTGTCAGCAGAATCAATACAAGTACGAAACACTCTTAACGGACCGTGTGTCGGGTGTAAGTTGTTTCTAAACTCGTTGATACTCGTTAAGAAAAACTAACATGTCATTCATCACGCACAATAAATGGATGCTTATAGGGCTCGGCGTTCTCGTGGCCGGGATCTTGTGGTACATGTCGTCAGGCTCCTCGCCTTCAAGGCCAATTCTGTCTACGGATAGCGGCGGGGCTTCCAGCCCTGCCGAGCAAAGCGTTGTGCATACGCTCCTTACTCTGCGCGCAGTCACTCTTTCGGGCACGATTCTTTCAGATCCGGCTTTCCAGAGCCTGCAAGATTTCGGGACGCAAATTATTCCGGAGCCTATCGGGCGCTCCGATCCTTTCGCCCCGCTCTCTTCTGTGTCCTCGGCGCAGTCTTCCAATAGCACAACTAAAGGCGCTCCGCTCTTTAAACCAGCAGGCACTAGATAGGGTGCATAAGAGCGATTTATATGCCCGGTAGGACAATTCCGAATTGCCTTGTATGAAGATTCGCCAGCATATAGAAAGAAAAATCTCTTTTCTCATATTGCAAAAGGTTCGTCGCTTAGTCCGCGGCGTGAATTATTCGGAATTGTACTAACCGGGTATGCCTAAATCGACAAAAGGTACGGGCGATTCATCTCTGCCTCCCGCAGACGGGATTGATGAGGCAGTCCCAACACGGACTCTTGGCGACAAGAGAATCTCTTACGATGTACTTCATTATATTCCCGAAGAATCCGCCGAGCATTACAAGCTTGTGCCCCTCGCTGTGACAGACGGAGTGCTTGAGGTGGGGATGACGGATCTGGACAACCTCGGCGGAATTGATGCGCTCAATTTCATGACGCGGAAATCTGGAATGCCTTTTAAGGTTTTCCGAATATCCGAAGAAGATTTTGAACGAGTGCTAAAGATGTACCGCGGATTGAGCGGGGAAGTGGAGAAAGCTGTTTCGGACCTGGAAACTGAACAAAAGAACCGCCCTGTTGAAAAGGGGGTCGAAATGTCTTCGCTTGATTTGGACGGTTCATCCACAACCCAAAATGAAGACGGCACGACGCAGCACAATATTCAGGAGGACGCGCCCACAATAAAGATTGTCTCAACGATTCTTAGATACGCCATTGACGGAGGGGCTTCTGACATACATATAGAGCCCTTGCCATCGTCTGTCCGCGTGCGCTACAGGGTGGATGGAGAATTGCACACAAGCACGGTGCTTCCTTCAAATACGCATCGCGCTCTCGTAGCGCGGGTAAAAGTGCTTGCCTCTATACGCCTTGATGAACAGAGAAAACCGCAAGACGGTCGATTTTCCGCGTCAATAGACGATAGGGAGGTTGACTTCCGAGTCTCTACTTTCCCTTCGTACTATGGAGAGAAGGTGGTCATACGTATTCTTGACCGCGTTAAAGGCTTTATCCCTCTGAACCAAATCGGCCTTACGAAACGCAATGAGGAAATCGTGCGCAGGGCCGTCCAAAAACCCCATGGCCTTATCCTTCTTGCAGGCCCAACCGGCACAGGAAAATCGACCACCCTGTTCTCAATGCTCTCCGAGGTTGACCGCGAGCACAAGAATGTTCTCTCTCTTGAAGACCCGATAGAATATTTCGTTGAAGGAGTAACGCAGTCGCAAGTGCGTCCGGAAATAGGATATTCATTTGCGACAGGACTGCGCACTACTCTCCGGCAAGACCCGGATGTGATTATGGTGGGCGAAATACGCGATGCAGAAACCGCAAAACTTGCTTTCCAAGCGGCGCTTACCGGGCACCTTGTGCTTTCCACCATTCACACGAATGATGCAATCGGCACAATCCCGCGCCTTATAGACATGGGCGTTGAGCCGTACCTAATTCCGCCGGTGCTGATTCTTTCCATGGCCCAGCGCCTTGTCCGCACCTTGTGCAACGAGGGAGCGCAGGATGTTCCGATTGGCCCAAGCGAAAAGAAAAGCATTGAGGCGCAAATGTCTACTTTGCCGGCAAAATACCATTTTGACATCCCCAAGGTTGCATACGAGCCGATGCGCATGCCGACATGCCCCACGGGACTGCGCGGAAGAATGGCGGTTTTTGAGGTTCTGGAAATGTCCTCTACTATAGAGAAAATAATTCTGGATAACCCGGTAGAATCGCGCTTGTGGTCTGCTGCGCGCACAGAAGGGATGCTAACTATGCGGGAAGACGCTATGATTAAGGCGTTTGAGAAGAAGATTCCGTTTTCAGAGATAAATAATCTAAGCTCTCTGATGCTTGACGAAAGCGAGGACGAGGAAATAAAGAAAACGCCGGTTAAAGAAGAAATATAATTATGGATGATGCAAACAAGGCCAATGTTCTGCTCCTGGACGACGACAAGTTCCTGATTGACATGTATTGCATGAAATTCACCAAGCAAGGCTTTAATATTGAGGCCTGCCTTGCAGTGAATGATGCGCTCCAAGTGCTTCGCGGAGGATTTAAGCCGGACGCCATCGTCTTTGACGTCGTGATGCCCGAGCATGACGGCTTTTATTTTCTGGAAACTCTCAAGAGCGAGAAGCTTGCAGAACACGCGGCGCTTATAGCACTTACGAATGAGAGCGATGATGCGCAGAAATCCCGCGCCACGTCTCTTGGCGCCGACCGAATAATAGTGAAAGCAACCATGATCCCTTCCGAAGTCGTGAGCGCTGTTACAGAGGAAATTAAGAAGAAAAAGAAGCGCTAGCGGATATTTTCTATTAACCCGACCAAACTTTTGAACATGCACACTTGCATAACACACTTAAGCATATTACAGGGTGGTATAATCAGCACTGTACTCGCACATACGCAGAAAGTTTAGGCGGGTGCAAGAGCTTCTAAATTCGCTATCACTCATTAAGAATCTCTAACATATGGATTACACTTCCCAATTAAAAAAATATATTAATGTGCTCGTACACGAGGGCGCATCAGACCTGCATTTTTCTGTAGGCGCGCACCCAACAATCCGAGTTTCAGGGAGCCTGGCGCCAATGCTGAAAGAGCCTGTCATTACTGCGGAAGACAGCTTAGGGTATCTGAAAGTTCTCGTTAAGCCTGAATTTGAAAAAAACTTCTTCGTTTCGCAGGAGGTTGATTTTGCGTATGAGACAGAAGACGGTTTCCGTTTTCGCGGGAACGCATTCTATCAGCGAGGCTCTGTGGGCATTGCCCTGCGCCTCATCCCGAAAAAGATTCTCTCCATCGGCGAATTAAATTTGCCGGAAGTACTTGCGACATTCGCCCGCAAATCTCAAGGATTCTTTCTTGTTGTAGGACCTGTAGGGCAGGGGAAATCCACCACGCTCGCATCAATGATTGAGCTCATAAACACCGAGCGCATGGAGCATATACTCACGATTGAAGACCCGATAGAGTATATATACGAGCCGAAACAATCTTTGATAGAACAGCGCGAAGTGCGCATTGACACAAAAGATTTTCCATCGGCCCTGCAATCTGCCTTTAGGCAGGATATAGACGTGCTCATGGTGGGCGAAATGCGCGGGCCAGAAACGATGGCGGCCGCAGTTACTGCGGCGGAGACAGGGCACCTTGTTTTGTCTACCCTCCACACCAACAATGCCGCGCAGACGATAGACCGCATCATTGATACTTTCCCGGCATCTCAACAAGACCAAATCCGCCTCCAACTTGCGGCATCTATGGCAGGTATTTTCTCCCAGCGCCTAGTTCCGCGCATTTCCGGCGGGCTTATTCCCGCATTTGAACTTCTGATAAATAATAAGGCGGTTTCTAATTTAATCCGCGAGAAGCGCACGCACGAGTTGAATACCGTAATTGAAACGGGCTCGGAAGCGGGAATGATAGACATGAACCGCTCTCTTGCCGAACTAGTCGCGCGCGGGGAAATAAGCATGGAAAGCGCGTATCAGCATTCTCTGAATCCGAATATGTTGCAGAAACTCCTATGATGGTAGGCACTAGGCAGAAGGCACTAGGGATTAGGGGAAATGCGCGTTTGTTTTTTATTGCCTATTGCCTATTGCCTATTGCCTAGTTTATGTCCCTCTTCACCTACACAGCAGTGGACGCGAGCAACAACGAGCAGAAGGGCACCATTGATGCTGTAAATATTGACGTGGCGATTGTCGCTCTCCAGAGGAGAGGGCTCATCATATCCAATATAGAAGGAGCGGAAAAATCCAAGCTTTCCTTTAAAAGCAGGCTTCCTTTTTTTGACCGCGTCACCAATAGCGATTTGGTAATATTATCAAGGCAGATTACAACGCTTTTTGAAGCGCAGGTCTCGGCAATGCGGGCATTTCGGCTTTTGGCTGCAGAGGCTCGCACGGTTACTCTCGCAGAAAAATTAGGTGCGATAGCAGATGAAATACAAAGCGGAAGCCCAATTTCCACTGCGCTTTCCCGGCAGGGCGGAGTGTTCTCGGAGTTCTATATAAACATGGTGCGCGCCGGAGAGGAGGCGGGAAAATTGGATGAGACTTTCGCATTTCTCGCTGATTATCTGGACCGCAACTACGAAATCAGCCAAAAAGCCCGCAACGCGCTCATATATCCGGCCTTTGTCATGGCCACTTTTATAATCGTCATGATTTTGATGATGACGCTGGTGGTCCCGCACCTTGCAAGCATGCTGGATGAAGTGGGCCAGACAGTTCCCACATACACAAAGGTGGTAATCGCCATGAGCACCTTCTTTTCCAAGTACATTCTGCTCATATTGATTATGCTGGTTATAGGCGCGGGAATCCTATTTCGCTATGCCAAAACGGAAGAGGGGAAGGTGTTTCTCTCGCATGCCCGACTCAAGCTCCCATATCTGGGCACTGTGTACCAGAAGCTTTTCCTTTCCCGCATTGCAGACAACCTTTCCACAATGCTCAAAAGCGGTATCCAAATACTGCGAGGGATTGAGATTACAGGCACTGTCGTAGGAGATCCTGTGTACGGAGAAATACTTCTTTCCGCTGCCAAAGAAGTGAAGGGGGGACTCCCGGTTTCCGAGGCTTTTCGCCTTCATCCGGAAATTCCGGGCATTGTCGTTGCAATGATTAAAATCGGCGAGGAGACTGGCAACATGGGCAACATCCTGGACACAATGGCCAAATTTTATCGCCGTGAGGTCAACAACGCCATTGATACCCTCGTCGGCTTGATAGAACCGCTCATGATTGTGTTCCTTGCCCTAGGAGTTGCCTTGCTCCTATCTGCCATTCTCATTCCTATTTACAATATAGCTTCTGGCTTCTAGCTTCTAGCTTCTAGCTTCTAGCTTCTAGCTTCTAGCCCCTAGCCTCTAGAAGCTGTTCTCCACTTATCCCCACACCCCGCTTTATCCCCTTTAAGAAGTGTATAATGCTAACATTACTCTTTAAAGGAGGATTCGTTATATATGAGAAAAAACGCTAGAAACCGCGGACTTGTCTTGAGGGAGTCAAGGGGTTTCACCCTGATAGAGCTCTTGGTGGTCATCGCCATCATCGGTATTCTATCCACCGTCGTGCTTGCTTCCTTAAATAGCGCGCGCCAAAAAGGGCGCGATGCTCGCCGATTGGAAGATTTGAAATCCATTGCTAATGCTATTGCCATTCAGCAGACTGGGGTAAAACCCCTTGCGCTCGCCGGATGTACTGGAGCGGCCTCATTTGTGAGTACTTGTTTTCCGACCGACGGCGGTTTCGTCAATTTCAAAGACCCGGATGGCTCTGCAACTACGCAAGCTGCAACATGCAGCAACTCCTCCACTTCTCCTTGTAACTATACCGTTCTTTTTGGCGGCGCTACCACCGAAACCTATAAGATTTGCGCGTACTTGGAGGCGGGAGGCGGTCCTCGGACAAATGCTGGGCCGGTGAGCATAACAGGTGCAACGCAGACTGTTACAGCTGGTTGCCCAACATCATAAAGTATTAGTTTGTGATGCGATTACCAATTAATAAGCATAAATCAAGATTTCTATGAAATTTAGAAGTAGGTCAGGCGAAAGAGGCTTTACTCTTATTGAACTGCTCGTCGTCATCGCGATTATCGGCATTCTCTCCACCGTTGTTCTGACCTCGCTTACCACGGCGCGCAAGAAAGGGCGTGATGCCCGAAGACTGGAGGACTTGCAACAAATGTCAAATGCAATTGCAATTGCTCACAACGGTAGTTACCCGTCGAATTTCTCTGGCACGGGTTCTAATTGCACCACAGCTGGCTCAATTGCTGACACTTGCTCAACTCCCGATATGACCGCATTCACAGACCCAAGCGTTAATGCAGGAGATGCTGCGTGTGCACATCCGCCAACCGCGGTCTGTAACTACGTGGTATCAAAGGCGGCTTATGCTGCCGGTAATCCAACTACTGAAGATTGGCAGATATGCGCCTATCTAGAGGCGGGTGGAGGCCCTAGAAGTGATGCAGGGCCTGTATATGTATCTTCCGCCACAAATGGGAGTCTGAAGTCCGGATGCCCATGAGTTCTTTATCGTCGGTTTTTATTAATTATTAATTATTATTTAAGAAAACTATATGCGCAACAAAGGATTTACATTGGTAGAGCTCCTGGTGGTCATTGCCATCATCGGCATTTTGTCATCGGTTGTTTTGGCATCTCTAAATAGCGCGCGGGTAAAGAGCCGTATAGCTGCAGCGCAGACGTCGCTTAAGTCTTTCGCTTCTGCGTTGTCTATTTGTACGAGCGACAGCATTGCAATTACTCCGGATTCAGGCGTAGCGCCGACAGAGGGCGGGGCTGCATGCACCGATGGAGGCACAGCTTACACATGGCCTGCATTGCCGACAGTCGGAACGTGGTCTTACACAACAGCATGGACGAGTACGACAGGGACCTCTTTCAGCTTTGTTGCTACGGGCGATGGCAAAACAATCACCTGCACAGAAAACGGATGCACGACAATCTAGTTTGAGGTCGTGTTTGACATGAGAGTGATATGAAAAAGTTCAGAAACCGTGACTTTTCCCAGCACCATCCTCCCAGGGAGGATGGTGCTGGTTTTACGCTCATTGAGCTTCTGGTTGTCATCGCGATTATAGGTATCTTGTCGTCTATTGTGCTGGCCTCTCTTAATACTGCGCGGCAAAAGAGCCGGGATGCGCGCAGAGTCTCCGATATCAAGCAATTACAGCTTGCTTTGGAGCTCTACTATGATGCGAACGGAACTTATCCGACGGCCGCGAATTTTTATGGAAATGGGGCAGGGTCTCTCGTAGGAGCTGGCTACATATCTGTCATTCCAAGCGACCCAAGTTCAGCTACAGTATGCAGTACGTCAGGATTAGTTACAGAGGCGGGTTGTTACAGATATGCTGCGCTAGGTACGGCCACAGCTTGTACAAACTATCATCTCGGCGCCAGCCTTGAGGTTCCTGGAAATTCTGTATTCTTATCCGATTCAGATGCCCCTTCCTCTGATTCAGTCTGTACATTTGGAGGGAGCGGAGGAACAAACTTCGGTGGCGCGGGTGCCGGCAACGATACAGTAAAATGTGAAACAGCCGACAACGGGGTGGGGTGTTTTGACGTGAAGTCGTAATCATAGTCAATAGGAATTAAGCATTAGGAAAATAGCACAAAATCCCGCTTAACGCGGGATTTTGTGCGATAATACACTCACATGTTCGCTGTAATTTTCGGATTATTCGGACTCATCATAGGGAGTTTCCTTAATGTGCTCATATTAAGAGGGGGAGTGCGCTCGCTTGCCGGCAGGAGCTCGTGCATGTCGTGCAAGAAGGAGATTCTTTGGTACGACCTTCTCCCGATTCTCTCGTGGATGTTTTTAAGAGGGAAGTGCCGTTTCTGCAAAAGCAAAATCAGTGCGCAGTACCTGCTGGTGGAATTAATCACTGCGCTTCTTTTCGCCGTGATTGGCGCTTCCACGATACCAATTCTATTTAAGTTGTTTGCACTCCCGATTATCGCAATCCTTATTGCAATATCTGTTTATGATTTGCGCCACACAATTATTCCCGATGCATGGGTTTGGACCTTTAATGCTCTGGCTTTCTCCTCAATTTTCCTCCCGATGCTTTGGTCGGGACCCCGACTTTTCGACGTCGGGGTTTCCGTTCTCGCCGGAATATCTACGGCACTCCCGCTTTTTCTTTTGTGGCTTGTATCTCGCGGAAGGTGGATGGGGCTTGGAGACGCAAAGCTAGCGCTTGGGATAGGCTGGCTGCTCGGCCCATTCTATGGAATGATCGCACTTTTCTTTGCGTTTATTATTGGCGCTGCAGTCAGCGTCTTTATTCTTTTACCTTTTCCATACATTGTTCGGTTTTCCAAAAAAGTGGCCCTACTTCGCCAAGGCTTCGAAGGGCAGGGGATAGCGCGATTGAGCAACGCCTCGCAACGGATTACAATGAAGAGCGAAGTGCCGTTCGGCCCATTTCTTGTGTCTGCCTGTCTTTTGGTATGGATAACGCAGATGTATGGCATTCCACTTCCGTTTTTATGGCAATAATATGAGTAGGCAAAAGGCAAAAGGCAAAAGGCAAAAGGGGCAGGCGTTTTTTTCTATTGCCTATTGCCTATTGCCTATTGCCTGCCGTCATCGCCGCGGCTTCACCCTGATTGAGCTTGTAGCGGTAATGGCAATTATTATAATCGTGACTTCTGTGACTCTTGCAAACAATTCTCGATTCGGAGGGGCGGTACTCTTGCAAAATCTTGCATACGATATGGCTCTTTCAATTCGGCAGGCGCAGGTGTATGGCATAGCCGTGCGCGGGTATAGCGCCAATCAATTCAGTGCCGGTTACGGGATGCATTTCTCAACAAGCGAGTCAGGCGGCAATTTACAATACGAACTTTTTGCGGATAAAGACGGAGACGGGCTATTTACGAGCAGTACTGATCCAGTAATTGACGAAAACGTGTCTCCGTCGCCGTACCATATCGGCCGCGGTTACTATATATCCGGGCTTAGCGCATTGGATCCTGATGCGTCATCCGAAACATCTGTAGGTACTATTGATATAATTTTCAAACGCCCTGAACCCACTGCATGTATCAGTGCGAATGGCATTACCGCGATAGATTCAAAAGGTCTTTGTACGCTTAGCTCGCTCAAGGAACGCGCGCGGATTACAGTAACTTCTCCGCGCGGAGATAACATGAGTATTGTGGTGGAGGCCACGGGGCAGATATCGGTACAATAGATATGAACAGGCAACAGGCAACAGGCAACAGGCAAAAGATGAGAATGCATTTTCCTAATGCCTTCTGCCTTCTGCCTTCTGCCTGTTCCAAGAGAGGCTTCACCCTCGTGGAAATGATTGTTGCGGTGGCGCTATTTGCTATGGTTATGACCATTTCAGTTGGCGCGCTTTTGTCGCTCACTTCGGCTAATAGAAAAGCACAGGCGCTTCAAGCGGTCATTAACAATTTAAATGTCGCGATTGACGGCATGGTACGCTCTATCCGCATGGGGACTACCTATCATTGCGGAGGCGGAACTTTTACCCTTACGCAGGACTGTGCAAACGGCGATCCATCTGCAGATAATCCTAACGGCACAGCCACGTTTGCTTTCAAGCCATTCTGCAACAGTGAACCTTGCGATTCTACTAATCGCTGGGTCTATTCTTACGACCCCGTTCAAGAACGTATTTACAAGTCAGTAAATAACGGTCTGACGCCGCTGCCGCTCACTGCACAGGAAGTAAAAATAGAAAGCATGAGGTTTTATGTCGTGGGTACAGATCGCGGATGCGGAGTGACGCCGTGCGATACCACGCAGCCCAAAGTTGTTATTACAATCAGCGGGACTGCCGGGGCGGTAAACGTCAAAACGACAACATCTTTTAACTTGCAAGCCACGGCGGTGCAAAGAGTACTGGATCTATGATGAACAGGCAACAGGCAATAGTAAACAGGCAACAGGAAATTCCTAGTGCCTCCTGCCTAGTGCCTAATGCCTGCCCCAAGCGGGGTTTTACCTTGATTGAAACAATGGTCGCGATAACTCTTCTCACGGTTGCCATTACCGCTCCTATGACGCTTGCTACGAAGAGCCTGTCAACTGCATATTATGCCCGCGACCAAATTGCCGCCTTTAATCTTGCGCAAGAAGCTATTGAATCTGTGCGCCATATTCGCGACGGCAATGTGCTTCATAATGCGCTTGGCCTTTCCCCCACGTATAACCTTCTTCGGAGTACCCCCACGGATATTCCCACGAATGGGAACGTATTTACTATTGATACGACTAACAATGACTTGATAGCGCTGTGCCCTACTCCTGCGGATCCTGCCTCATGTCCTCCTCTGAAAGAAACACCAGAGGGGCTTTTTGGATATGTTTCCGGCAACGATACTAAGTTCGTCCGTTCTGTCACGGCAACATTTCTGAAGAATCCAGATGGAAGCGACAATACAGACGAGATACACGTTGAAGTTACAGTGACATGGATAAGCGGGTCCTTCTCGCAAAGACGCTTCACAATTTCGGAGAACCTTTTCAGATGGGTGAATGACGGAAGCGGAAGCACGGGATAAATATGAATAATAGGCAACAGGCAACAGGCAACAGGCAGAAGGTACAAGCATTCTTTTCTAATGCCTATTTTCTAGTGCCTAATGCCTGCCGTTCCAATCGGGGCTTTACCTTACTGCTCGCTGCTCTAGTGTCATCCATCACTTTAGCAATAGGGGTCTCCATATTTGAAATTACGCAGAAACAAGTGATACTTTCTTCCCTCGGGCGCGATTCGCAATTTGCATTTTATGCAGCTGATACTGGGGCAGAGTGCGCGCTCTATTGGGACGTAAAACATGCCGCATTCTCTACGACAACGCCCATAACGCCCATTACATGTGCAAGTACCGTAAATGGAGAACCAAATATTGCCGTAACGCACGGCTCCCTCAATTCATACCCCATCACCTTTACTCTCGCGGATTTCACAATCGGAACATATTGCGCGAGGGTGAAGGTGACCAAGAACGAAGCCAACCCCAAAACAGTGATTCATTCAGATGGTTACAGTACAGACTGCGAGTCAATTGCCACGAATCCGCGCGCTCTCCAGCGCTCGGTGGAGATTAAATATTAGCACGCAGGTGCTAGCCCCGACGCACGGTCGGGGTCCCGACCTCCGACGCTTCGGTCGGAGCGTCGGGACTTCTAGCTTCTAGCTTCTAGGGGTAAACTATACGCATGATTCCTAAGGAAGTACGTGCGCGATATAAAAAGCTAAGGGAAACGATAAATCACTATCGCCGACTATATCATGTATACGATAAGGAGGAAATATCGCAATCGGCTCTTGATTCTTTAAAGCATGAGTTATCGGAAATAGAGAAACAATATCCGTCCCTTATTGCACCGGACTCTCCCTCGCAGCGCGTAGCGGGTGAACCACTGCCGTCCTTTAAGAAAGTGCGCCACAAGGTAGCGCAGTGGTCTTTTAACGACGCGTTTACGCCGGATGAAATACGGGATTTTGATGCGCGCGTGAAGCGGTTTTCCGCCTCGGGTGGACTCGCTGTTTCAAACATTGAGTATGTGTGCGAGCTGAAGATAGACGGTTTGAAAATCGTTCTTGAGTATGAGAAAGGAATTCTAAAAACGGCCGCAACGCGCGGAGACGGCGTCGTAGGCGAGGATGTAACAAATAACATTCGCACAATTGAATCTGTTCCGCTATCGCTCACAAGGCCCGTAGATATTATTGTAGAAGGGGAGGTGTGGATGAGCTCAAAGAATCTGGAGGCGCTTAACAAAATCAGGGAAAAGGAAGGGGAACCGCTATTTGCCAATCCTCGCAACGCGGCGGCAGGCGGAATCCGCCAGCTTGATCCGGCACTTGCGGCGAAGCGCAAGCTGGATGTATTTATCTATGACGTTGCGCAGACATCCGAGGAGTTTCCGCCGACCCAATTGAAAGAACTGGAATATCTGCGCGAGCTGGGCTTCAAAGTGAATCCGCATCATGCGCTCGCGAAAACTATTGAAGATGTAATTCGGTATTGGGAGAAATGGCAACCCCGACGCCAAAGGGTCGGGGTCCCGACCTCCGACACTCGTATCGGAGCGTCGGGAGGATATTGGATAGACGGCATTGTCGTGAAAATCAATGAAAAAAAATACGAGGAAGCACTCGGCTATACTGGCAAAGCTCCGCGCTTTGCTATCGCCTTCAAATTTCCGGCAGAGCAAGTCACTACGGTTGTTGAGAATATTGTGCTTCAAATCGGGCGCACAGGGGTCCTCACGCCGGTCGCGCACCTTGCGCCTGTTTCCGTCGCAGGTTCTGTCGTTTCTCGTGCAACGCTCCACAATGAAGATGAAATAAAACGGCTTGACGTGCGCGTGGGCGACACTGTCGTCCTGCAAAAAGCGGGGGATGTCATACCCGATATCGTGCGCGTGCTCACGGAGATGCGCACGGGTAAAGAAAAGCCGTACAAATTCCCGACGCACGTCCCCGCATGCGGAGGGGACGGGGCGATAGAAAGGATTCCGGGGAATGTGGCGTGGCGCTGCGTTAATAAGAATTCTTATCCGCAATTTAAGAGAAAGCTTTACCACTTTGTCGGCAAGCATTGTTTTGATATTGACGGCATGGGGCCGAAGATTATTGACGCGCTTCTGGAGAACGAACTGATTTCTTCATACGGCGATATTTTCACATTGAAACGCGGGGATTTGCTGGCGCTTCCGCGGTTTGCCGAGAAATCGGTTGATAATTTGCTATCCTCTATTGAAAAAGCAAAGACGATAGAATTGCCGAAATTTATTACATCGCTTTCTATTCCGCATGTTGGAGAAGAAACGGCGTATCTTCTTGCGGAAAACTACAAAACGCTGGAAGAATTGAAGGACGCGGACAAAGAGTCTTTGGAGAAAATAGACGGCGTGGGCGATATCATGGCCGATGCCATTGTTAAGTGGTTTGCCGACAAAGAAAATAAGAAAACTCTGCATCATTTGCTTGCACACATCAAAGTTAGGAGTTCTGTAGGGCTACAGGCTACCGGCTCCAAGCTAGCGGGCTTATCATTCGTCCTTACCGGCACACTCTCCAAAATGTCGCGCGATGAAGCCAAAGAAAAAATCCGCGCCCTCGGCGGCAATGTCTCCGGCACCGTTTCCGCAAAAACCGATTATGTTGTAGCGGGGGAGAATCCGGGGTCCAAACTTGAAGAAGCCCACCGCCTCGGAGTAAAGGTGCTGACAGAAGCCGAATTTCTCCGTATGATAGGCACATGACAAACAAAGTGGATGTTCGCGCATTGGCTTCTCTGGCGCGGTTGGAAGTTCACGATGATGAACTCGCGAAACTTGAAAAGGAAATTCCAGATATCTTGAAATTTGTTGAGACGATTCAGAAAATATCCGGGGGAGAGGCAACACCTTCTCCTAAACTGATAAATGTAATGCGTGCGGACGAGAACCCGCATGAGGGCGGAATTTATACGGAAGCTCTTATTAAAGCGGCGCCGGCGAGCACTGACAATCGCATTGTCGTTAAGCAGGTTCTAACACGAAAGAGGGCATGAACTTAGAAACACTTACAATCTCTGAAGCGCGCAGAGCTCTGGACGCAAAAGAGTATTCTGCGCTTGAGCTTACGAATGCATACCTTTCCGAAATTGCGGAAAAGAATCCGGAAATTCATGCATACCTGGAGGTGTGGGAAAAGACAGCGCGAGAGGAGGCGAAAAAGGCCGACGACATGATTGCCCGTGGAGAATCACAACCGCTCACAGGCATTCCCATTGCGGTTAAGGACAACATATTGATTGAGGGGCGCATTGCAAGTTCAGCGTCTAAGATGCTAGAGAACTATCGTGCGTCCTACGATGCGACGGTAATAAAGAAACTCAAGGAGCAGGGGACCGTCTTTCTCGGCCGTACCAACATGGATGAGTTTGCGATGGGAAGTTCAACAGAAAATTCTGCATATGGACCGAGCAAAAACCCGATAGATTTAAAGCGCGTACCCGGCGGGTCTTCGGGAGGATCGGCAGCAGCAGTAGCCGGAGGAATGGCCCTTGCCGCCTTAGGAAGCGACACGGGCGGTTCCATACGGCAACCAGCATCTCTTACGGGTCTTGTAGGGCTCAAACCTACGTATGGCGCGGTTTCGCGTTTTGGCTTGATTGCGATGGGCTCTTCTTTGGACCAAATCGGTCCTCTTACAAAAACGATAGAAGACGCACAAATTATTTTTGAAGCGATACGCGGGAACGACAAGAATGACAGCACATCTCTGCCCGATTCCTCAAGGTCCGACCTTGGAAATACAAAAGGTCGGACCTTGAAAATCGGAATCCCGCGGGCATTTCTCGCAAAAGGAGTGGACCCTGATGTACTGGTTAATTTTGAGAAAGTTCTTGCGCATCTCGCACAGGAAGGATACGAGATTAAAGACATTGACTTACCGAGCCTTCCTTCCGCCCTTGCCGTTTACTACATAGTAATGCCCGCAGAAAGTTCAACAAACCTCGCGCGTTTTGACGGAATTCGCTACGGCCTTTCCGTGCCTGCTCTGGCCATTCAAGAAGTGTATGCCAAAACGCGCGGGCAGGGGTTTGGCCCCGAAGTACGGCGCCGAATTCTCGTAGGAACATTCGTGCTTTCTTCCGGTTATGCAGATGCGTACTACAGGAAAGCGCTCGCAGTGCGGGAAATCATTCGGGCGGATTTTGCGCGCGCCTTTGAATCTGTTGATGCCGTGGTGATGCCCACGTGTCCGGCGCCTGCATTTACATTTGGAGAAAAGTCCAACCCTCTTGCAATGTATGCCGAAGATATTTTCAGCGTGCCTGCGAATCTTGCGGGCGTACCTGCGATTTCCGTCCCCATGGGCACGGTTGTGCGCGATGGAGTGAACTTGCCAGTAGGTTCTCAAATAGTCGCTTCTCACGGCAATGAGGAAACGTTGTTCAAAATTGGGCACGATGTTGAGGGGGAATAGTATATAATTTGTT
>JANLIP010000033.1 GCA_024654165.1 Candidatus Kaiserbacteria bacterium
CGATATATACTCGCGCTCCGTTGATATCAATTACCCGATGCCCATCTGCTTTGAATTCTTCCGTCAGTTTGTCTACGATGCCGTACTTTTCCTTGTCCGGCGTCTCTACCTGAATGGTAGGCGTGGAAATGTAGTACGGGGTGGAGGCGACGATTTCCGACACGGGCTTCCCTTCCGCCGATATGTACTCAAGCATCTTGAGTCCCGCGAAAAACGCGTCGTCAAAACCGTAGAAGTTATCCCTGAAGAAAATATGTCCGCTCATTTCACCGGCGAGCATCGCGCCCTCCTCTATCATTTTGGCTTTTATGTACGAGTGGCCGGTCTTGCACATTATCGGAACCCCGCCGTGTGCCGTTATGTCTTCCACAAGCGCTTCGGAAACTTTCACGTCAAAGACGATTTTGGCGCCAGGGTTCGCGGATAGCACAAGCCGTGAAAGAAGAATCATGTATCTGTCCGGCCAAATGACGGCGCCCTTTTCGTCAACTACCCCAAGGCGGTCGCCGTCTCCGTCAAAAGCCAGACCAATGTCGCAGTTGTGGGCTGCGGTCTCGCGCCCCGTGTCCTCCATCATTGTCCTGCCGTCGGTATTCGGAGTGTAATTCGGATACGTCGGGTCAACATTCGTGAAGCGCTCAACAACTTCACAGCCGGCTTTCCGCAGAAGTTCCGGCGCGAAAATCCCTGCCGTGCCGTTTCCGGTATTCACCAGCACCTTAAGCTTGCGCGGTATGCGCGCGCGAGAAAGCAAATCTTTCATGTAATCTTCGCGGATATCCACAGAGCGCTTTGCTCCTTCTCCATTTATATATTCTTCCGATTCAATTATTGAATACAATTTCTTTATCTCATCTGGAAGAAGCGTCTTTGAAAGATCCGTTCCTAGCTTCACGCCATTCCAGCCCGCAGGGTTATGGCTCGCCGTTACCATGCACAACCCGCGCGTCTTCAAAAAGAATTGCGCCCAGTAACTCATGGGCGTTGTGACCACTCCAATATCAATGACGTTAATACCCGATTCCAAAAACCCTTTTTCCGCCGCCTTGTGAAAGCTCTCTGATGTTCCGCGCGCATCATGTCCCACAACGATGTCTTTTACATGCAGATCGCTCAACATTCGCGCAAACCCGCGCGCGATGTGGTACATGGACAGTTCGTTCAGCTCGCTTTCCGATTCGCGGCCGCGAATGTCATATTCGCGAAACATTGTCTTTTCCAACCTCATGGTTTTATTAAATGAGCAATTCGGCTTTGCGCACTTCTTTATAAAGCGGATTTGCGACAAGCGCCGGCGCGCCGTCTTTTTCTACGACGTAATATGCAAATCCGCGCATCTTGCGCACCATTTCATAATCGGCGTGACCGGGCATAGAAGAAGAATCGTCCGCGCCAAAAACGGGGCTGTCGTCGGATGTAACGAGCCAATCTTTGCCGGTGTTTACCAGCAAGTGCCCGTACCCGGGAGGCATGTAAATTGAACTGCCGGCCTTAACTTCAATCGCCTTAAACTCTTCCACGCGGTCTATTTGCGGAATGCCGTTTTCCACAACAAGCTTTTGCAGGAGTGCCACGCCTTCCCCCGCGAGCACCTCGTATGTCTCATCCAAATCCCCTATGTGATAGTGCCCGTATGTTTTTATGTACTCGCCTCCGACAGTGCCGGTTTCCCAGACAGTTATATTCCTTTTTTTAGAGCCCCCGCGAATCATGTAGTAATGAATCGCCGGCCCCGAGGCCTCCGGATGCATCAAAACTTCCTTCATTTTCTCATGCGTGCGAGACGCGAATGGTTCAAAAGCCATCTAAAGAGTGTAACAAAAATGTGGTACGATGTCGTCTAACAACCATATGCGCGATGGAAAGAAAATGGGCATTACAGCGGGAGCGTTTGATCTCTGCCATGCGGGGCACATGCTCATGTTTAAAGAGGCGAAGGAGCACTGCGATTACCTTGTCGTGGGGCTTCACGACGATCCATCGATAGAGCCTGCAGAGTATCGCGGGAAAAAGAAAAACAAGCCGATCATGTCGCTGGAGGAGAGGCGCATAATTCTGGAGGGCATCCGCTACATTGACGAGGTGGTGATATACCGCACCGAGGAAGACCTTTATGAACTGCTCAAGAAAATAAAGCCGGATATCCGCATCATCGGCGCTGATTGGAAAGGAAAAGAATTCACCGGCCACGATTTGCCGATTGAGGTGTATTACAACTCCCGCGATCACGGCTTCTCCACCACCGAACTGCGAAAGAGAATCCGGGAATCTGATATTTGAGCGGATTTATTTCTTGCGTGCGATAAAGACAAGACTGACCCCGAACGGAAGCGGGAAAAAGCGGATGAGCAGTGATTCGGCTTTTACGATTGCAAAAAAGATTGTGTCCAAGAAGCGCGGCATTTTAAGCGTACTGTCTCCAGATTTTCCGAGCAATCGCACTATGGCGGCGGGAATAAAAAGCGTCATGTTCCAGTAGCTCGCATATTCAATATCAAATTCGGCTTCGTTCAATACGGCGCACATTGAGGCTTTTGTATACCTTCGGAAGTGATGGTGGTTTATGTCATGAATGCTCCAAAGAAATTGGAAGGCGGGCACCGTTATTGCGAGACGGCCGCCGCTCTTTAACGCGCCGTGGGCTTTCAGGAAAAACTCACGGTCATGCTCAATGATGACATCCTCTGTGGTACGTTG
>JANLIP010000041.1 GCA_024654165.1 Candidatus Kaiserbacteria bacterium
TTAAATGCAGAACGCACGACCTTGGTATCTCCTTCTGTGAATGCCGTATGGTCGTATTCCGGAAAACTTGCCATCGCCAAGATTTCTCCTGTCCGCACATCCATAATTACAGACGCTCCGCCCTTAAAACGATTTTTCGCCGCATGCGCGGAAAGAACTTTGTAAAGTTCGTTTTCAACTTCAGCATCTATTGAAAGAGTGAGGTCAGAGCCATTCTGCGGAAAAGCGATTATATCTTCGCGAAGAATGCGCCCGCGCGCATCCGTCTCCACCATTGTACTTCCATTTTTCCCCAGCAATTGCGAATCATAAGCAAGTTCCACGCCCGAGATTCCGGTGTATTCTTCGCGCCACCAAGCGCCCTGCGCATCTGATTTCGGATATCTCACGAAACCGATGATGTGCGACAATCCGGAAAGCAGGCTGTATTTGCGAAGAGCAAAAGAAGAGGTCGCTGAATTTGCAGAATCATTTGAATTGTTGGCCAGCAAGGATTCATTCCAGGCAAGCTCTAATCCGTTCCTATCGTAAATGACCCCGCGTTCAGCAAAAATCAGGGTGCGGTTCAGGCGATTGTTGCGCGAAATGTCTGAATATTTCTCGCCTTGGCTTATCTGAAGACTGTATGCCTGCATGGAAAAGGCGAGTACCGCAAGCGCGAAAGTTATGCCGACGCCCCAAATGGCACCCATGGAAACAGGATGTTCCACTCTGCCCTCAAATTGCCTTTTGTTATGGCTTGGAAGATTGGAGGAGTCCAGAAATATCTCATCCGGCGCAATCTCGCGAATCTTCTTCTTTCTGCGTCCGAATAATCTCATTTGGATACTATACCAGTACGCGGCAAAACGGCGCAAAGGCGGATTATGAGAAGAGAAACTCCTTGCGCATCGGTTCAAGCCCCCAAACAAGAATCAATCCTGCGATAGTGAAAATGGGCAATGGGTGGAAGAACCCCGGCGGCATCCAAAGAAAATCTGTAAGCATTCCTATAAATAAAACTTCCCATGCAGGATATCGGAACGCCAAGAGCCCCATGCAAATTATCGTTACCCACGGCGAGGCAAAAATAGCCGCAAGAAATCCTGCAATTGCCAATAAGCGTCGCATAAATATTTATTACTCTCGCACTATGTAGACAAACTGCAATGCGGAAAGATTGACGGGCAGATAAACGTTCACGCTTTTATATGCGCTTCCCGAACTCTCCGACATGTTACCCACCACTCCGATTGCTCGCGCGCCAAGAGCCGGAGATATCACAGAATCCCCAATGATAACTTCTGATTGCCGGGGCATTGTCGTTCGCGCGTTTCCGCCTCCTTGGCCTTCAACCGCAACAGCAACTCCATGGATTACCGCATCTGTAGAAATTCCGGATGCGAATATCTCCCTCACAAGCGATGCGTGCAAATCCGCTTCTGCGATGCGCCCTATTACAAAATTCTCCGCGCTTAAAACCAGATCGCCAGCGGACACGGAATCCGCAGAGCCCGCACCCACTTGGAAAGTGCCGTAAGGAGAAGCTCGCAGAGACGAAATTATCGGCGCTGTTATGCCTGATTTTTTATTATTTCCTTGCAAGTTGCCGGCAACATTAAGCATTTGGCGAAGAGCACGGTTTTCATCTTTCAGTACTTGATAGGCGGCGGCGCGCTCTTCTAGGCGCGCGATTTGGCCGGCCAGAGCAGAATTCTCTGCCAAAAGGCCTCTGCGCGCGGAAAGAAAACCGCTTCCGTAAATTGATTCTTGAACGGACACGCCAAGCCCCCATACATATGAACCGATTCCGCGCACGAGGACGCGGATTTTCCCTCCGGAGATCGCATCGGCAATAAACAAAACGATTATAAATATCGTCGCAAAAAAAAGGCGTTTTCGCCCAAAACGGGGCACCCATCTCCCGGCAGGGCCGTTATTCTGTCGGTACAAGTTCATCGTCGCTTCGCAGGAGCGCCTCTCGGTACGCTTCCAAATCATCAAGAACTATGCTGGTTCCGCGCACAACTGCCGTAAGAGGGTCCGGCGCTACCACTACGGGCACGCCTATGGCCGAGGTGAGGAAATTCGGCAGGCCCCTTATTAGGGCGCCGCCTCCTGCAAGATATATCCCGCGTTGCATCACATCTGCAATTATTTCCGGCGGAGTTGTTTCCAAAACCTCTTTTACCGCCTCCACCAATTCCTCTATGGAATGTCCGATAGCATTGCGCACATCTTGATCTGTCACAATCATCTCCCGCGGAAGCCCTGTGACCAAATCGCGCCCGCGCACTATTGATTCAAGGCGCTCGCGCCCTGGGGCCACAGATGCCACGGCGATTTTTACCTCCTCCGCGCTTTTCTTTCCGATAAGCATTTTGAATTCATTGCGCGCGTGGCCCACGATGTCGTCGTTGAATCTGTCGCCCGCGATGCGCACATTGCGCGCGTTCACGAGCCCGCCCAAAGCGATTACGCCTATGTCGGTAGTCCCTCCCCCGATGTCTATTACCATGCTTCCCGAGGGTTCGTGCACCGGGAGCTCAATTCCAATCGCTGCCGCCATCGGCTCTTCAATAATGTGCACTTCGCGCGCCCCTGCATCGCGCGCGGCATCGCGCACGGCGCGCACTTCCACGGATGTGATTCCGGAAGGGACGCCCACCACCACGCGCGGCCCAAGCAATTTTGTGTGTCCTTCTTGCGCCTTGTTGATCAAATATGAAAGCATCTCGGATGTTATTTCAAAGTCTGAAATTACTCCGTCAACCACCGGCTGTACCGCCGTGATATGAGCCGGGGTGCGCCCTAGCATCTCTTTCGCCTGTGCGCCCACTGCCACCACTTGCCCAGTCTTTTGATTCACGGCGACGATTGAGGGCTCATTGATGACGATGCCCCGCCCCTTCACGTATACGAGCGTGTTTGCTGTCCCCAAATCAATGCCAATATCATTAGAAAAAAAGCCGAGTATTCGCTCTTTGTAATCGCGCAATGTCTGAAAGAAACCTTTGTTCATAAGTGATGCACGTAGATTCGCTACGCTCCTTGTTTTCCTACGAGGGTCTGGATTATAGCGCTTTCCGAGACAAGTGTCGTTGCACCCGTTTTCCTAGAGATAACCTCCACCCCGCCCTCTGCCAGAGTCTTTTCTGAAACGACAAGGCGAGTCGGAATCCCCAAAAGGTCGGAGTCGGCAAACTTTTCTCCCGCGCGCGCATCACGGTCGTCATAAAGAGTTTCAATGCCGTGTTCTGCAAGCAAATCGTAGAGACGGTCGGCTTCTGCGATTACATCCTTGTTTCCGCCTGAAATTAAAATAAGGTGCGCTTGATACGGCGCGATTTCCTTCGGCCAAATTATGCCTTTCTCATCCGACAAAACTTCCACTATAGTTCCCATTACGCGCCCAGGCCCGATGCCGTATGATCCCATTACGACAGGCGTCTCCGCTCCTTTGTCGTCTTTGAATTTCAGGCCGAGTGCATCGGAAAATCTGGTGCCGAGCGGAAAAATATTCCCCACCTCAATTGCCTTTGCTTCCGAGAGCTCTTCTTTCTTTATCCCAAGCTCGGCAAGAACTTCGTCTGTATAGACTTCTTTGTTTACTGCAATCCCCTTTTCTTTGTGCACATAAATAGTGTCTTCTCCGGCATCGCAAACGGTCTGAAATTCGTCGCTGAAGCGCGAGAAAGTACCGCCGGATGAAAACGTGCGGAAAGTCTTCTCGCCAATCTCAAGGCGATTGAATATTTTCTTGTACGCCTCCGCGCATTTTTCATAGAACTCGCGGAACTCCTGCTCGTTCCTGCTGAAAGAGTAAAGGTCTTTCATGACAAATTCCCTGCTCCGCATAATCCCGCTTTTCGCGCGCAACTCATTCCTGAATTTTGTTTGGAATTGATAAACGTAGCGCGGAAGATCTTTGTAAGAATTAATGTACTCCGTCATGAGGGCGGTCAGCGGTTCTTCGTGCGTCGTCGCAAGTCCCAATTCCCCGCCGGCTTTTAATTCTGTCTTGAACCAAACATCAATTGCATCGTCGCGCCATCTGTCTGTCTTTTTCCACGGCGCCGGATTTTGAAGCGCGGTCAATGTAATCTCCTGCCCGCCGATTGCATTCATCTCTTCTCTGATGACGCGCATGATGTTGTTAAGCACGCGAAGCCCTAACGGCAAGTAGGAATACACGCCGGCCATTTCCTTATGAATGTATCCGGCGCGAATCAAAAGCTGTGCGTTTTTTGCAATCTCGTCTTTTGGCGCAGATTTGCGAGTTTTGGTAAAGAGTTGAGATTGACGCATGTTCTGGGCATAGTATAGGAAATAAAAGAATGTATCAACTCTAGATATCATCATCTAATGTCCGGCCGGACACGCAATGATGATATGGTTCCCAGCTTGGGGGTGAAACCCCCAAGCCTGGAAGCATATCATCTTAGCTTGTCCGGCCGGACATTGGATGATGATATCTAGA
>JANLIP010000018.1 GCA_024654165.1 Candidatus Kaiserbacteria bacterium
GAGAGATTGAGCGCGCGCCTTTCAATTATGTCTTTCAAACGGCCGGGAGTGCCGATGACAAAACTTGGGTGCCTGCGCAATGTAGAAATCTGCGGGCCGATGTTGGCGCCTCCGACGCACGTAACGGCGCCGATGCGAAGGTGCTTCGCAAAACTCCAGAACTCGTCTTCAATCTGCGTTGCAAGCTCGCGCGTCGGCACCATTATTAGCACGCGGTTTTTTCTGTCTTTAATTACCTTATCAATAAGGGGAACGAGGAACGCGCCGGTTTTGCCTGTGCCGGTGTTGGCGACGCCGAAGACGTCGTCTCCGCGCAATACGTGCGGAATGGAACGGTCCTGAATGGGAGTCGGCTCAAAGTAGCCCTTCGCCAAAATGTTTTTCTTCAAATTCTCGTCTATGGCAAAATCCGCGAAATTATGTTCGGGTTTGAAATGTTCGGTCGTCTCCGTAATGACGGCTTTGTTGATGAAGCGCGAGACATCTATGCGCTCCCCGCCCCTTCCGCCTCCGCGCCCGCCTCTCGCGCCACCAAACCCGCCTCTTGGAGCGTAGCTTTTGTGAAATCCCCGCCCAGAGCCGGAGCTGTGCCGAGGGTGCGCGCTAAAAGAACGGCGCGGGGAATACGACCCGCCGGATGAAGGTCTTCCATGGCCAATGCCAGATTTCCCAGTTGAACTGTGACGAAACATATGCGAATTGTGCAGATTTACCCTTTGAACTGCCCCACGAGAATCCGCAGATTCGCACAAAACAGTAGAATTAATTTACCTCCTAAGTGTAGCAGGTTTCTGCCTGCGTGTCAAGGAAATGCCAAGGGCGCCCCTTGGCATTCAGGAAAAGAAGGATATACGGGTGAGGGCACGGCTACGCTGAAACCTCCGCGGTTTCAACTTTTTCTTCTGTTTTGACCTCTGTGGCTTCTGTTACCGGAGCTGTCTCTACTTCAGGTGCCTTCGCCTCGGCCTTTACCTCTTCTGCCGGTGCGGGGGGCTTCTCCTGGTGCTTTTCTACTTTTGTGCCAGTGATGATCTTTGCAGAAACAAGCATGTTATGGACTGTGGAAGATGCCTGCGCGCCGACAGAAAGCCAGTATTTGATGCGTTCGGCTTCAAGCGTGCGCTCCTTGGTCTTTGGGTTGTAAGTGCCCACCTTTTCAACGATGTTGCCGGTCTTTGGGCCCCGCGTGTGTTCGGCCACAATTATGCGAAAAGCCGGCATGTTTTTACGGCCTATTCTCTGCAACCTTATCTTTAACATCGCGACACTTTAACAGTTATTGGCATCGCGGTCAAATTTTATTTGGCGACTGCCACCGCCTCCTCAAGTTTTACCGATAACAGCTTAGACACGCCGTCGCTTCCCATGGTGACTCCATAAAGTTCCCCTGCCGCGGCCATCGTCGCGCGGTTGTGCGTGATGACGATAAGCTGGCTTTTCTCGCCAAGTTCTTTAATCATGTCCGCGTAGCGTTTGCTGTTGGCCTCGTCAAGCGCGGCGTCAGTCTCGTCCAACACCAAGAAAGGAGGCGGGTTTACCTGCGACATGGAAAATATAAGCGCGATAGAAGTGAGCGCGCGCTCTCCCCCGGAAAGCACCTCAAGACCGTGTACTTTCTTGCGCGGAAGATGCACCGATATTGAGAGACCTGCGTACAATTCTTCCCTAAACGGATCTTCTTGTTCGGAATCTTCCTCTTCTTCAAGAAGATCCGTCGGGCGACCGCCCCTTCGGGGCGGTTTAGCCTCCTCCACCTCCAGCTTCGCACTTCCCCCTCCAAATAATTTTATGAAAAAGCCGTTGAGGGCCAAATTGATTTCCTTTAACCCCTCGTTAAACCTCACATCAATAGTCTTTTCAAGCTCTACGATAATATCTTTGAGCGAGTCGGCGGAACGTTCCAGGTCTATCAGTTCGCGCCCTAGGAACTCATCGCGTTCTTTCGTTTGATTGAACTCTTTCACGACAGCGTCGCCGTTGCCGATGCCCGATTCTTCTATTTTTATTTTCAAGCGCTCTATCTCGCGCCGGCGCTTTTCCTGGGCTTCGCGATCGTCTCCTACAAGATTCTCACCCTGCGCTTTCTCCCAATCATGAATCGCAGAGCCCACGAGCGCGATTCCCTCTCTCACCTCCTCTTCAAAACGCTGGCGCAAGCCGGAGATGTTTGAGCGAGCTGATTGCACCGAACCAAGTTTCCCCTGCGCCTCGCGCACGGCCGATTCAAGCGCGACTAAATCTTTTTCAGCGGTAAATCCAGCGTCTCGCACCTCTGTAATCCTCTTGCGAAGCGCTTCCAATTCCTCTGCAAGCGCCAACTCCTCTTTCTGCACGCGCTCCAGAGAATGTGCAATCGCTTGCACTTGTTGTTTGGCTTCTTCATTGGTGTCCGGCGCCGAGCTGGAAAGCCCTTCCACGAAAGATTTTATGCGCTCGCGAATCTGCGCAAGAAGTCCGCGCATCGCCTCCATATTTTCGTTGCGCAATACATCGGCGATTGCCTCGCTAATTTCGCGGGCAAACTGGCGCACATGCGGTACGGCGACTAGCTGTTCCACCATCACGGTATTCGCCTCTGCCGCGCCCTCCGCTCGGCCTAATTCACGGCTTAATTTCTCGCTCTCCCGGCGCGATTCGGAAAGTTTGTGCTCGCGCTCAGTGATTTTTGCCCGTAATTCCGAAATTGCGCTGTCGCTCTCTCCCGACCTCTTCCCGCGCGCTTCGCTTACGCGCGCACCCAGTTTTTTCAATTCCGCTTCCTCGGCGCGCGCCTCATCCAATAAACGCCTGTCCTCCGAAGAAATCCACGCGTGCTCGCGCGCAAGATATTCAGAAAGTTTAGCTGAGAGTTCTTCTTTCATATCGCGCGCCTTCTCTATTTTTTGCACTTGCACGCGCAGGAAATTCAAATGCGGAGCAATCTCGCGCCGAAGCGATTTTGTCTTCTCTATATTCACGCCGGTTTCCTCAAGCTTTCTCTCGCTCTCTGCCTTTTTGTGCTGAAAGAGTTTTAACCCGAGCGCGTCTTCCACCATTTCTCTGCGCTCGCGCGGGCTGGCGCTCAAAATCCTGTCCGCTTCCCCCTGTGAAATTATCTGGTATCCAGACCCGCCGATGTTTGCTCCTGCAAGCAGGCGGATTACATCCTTCAATCGCACCTTGCTTCCGTTCAAAAGATATTCATTTTCTCCGTCGCGATAGACGACGCGCTCCACGGCAACTTCTTTAAAATCAATATCCAAAAGGCGCGTGGAGTTGTCAAAAACTACTTTCACGCCCGCGCGATTGCTTCTCGCAAGCGCGGGCGAACCGCCCCAAATCAAATCCTCCC
>JANLIP010000066.1 GCA_024654165.1 Candidatus Kaiserbacteria bacterium
GCAGGGATAATGCTGTTTTTCTCAATGTTGTAAGGAGCCGGGGCCGCCATTACCCCGGCAATTTTTTTGCGCTAATCAATGGTACAATTTCGCGGTGAACAAAGCGCTTAAACATAGTGTTACAAGAAGAGTCATCTATTCAACGCTTGCGTCGCTTCTAATAGCCGGGCTTTTCTACGGCGGATACAGCTACTATTTTCTCAAAAGCGCGTACGAAACATCGGAGGCATCAAACGCAAGCTTTCAATACGGCCTTGGAGAATTAAGCGACAAGCTAAGGGCGTCTGAAGCCTTGAACAACGATTTAAAGACCCTTCTACAGGCGCGACAGCAGGAGAAAGAAGCGATTGGCCAGCAGGTTCAATCACTTTCCTCAACAGTGAGCATACTAGACAAATTGAGCAAAACTGATAAACAACTTCTGGAGAAATATTCTTCGGTGTACTTTCTGAATGAGAACTACGTACCGCCGACCCTCTCAAGCATTGATGCGTCCTTCCTAAATCGGCAGGACAAACCGGTGCAGATACTGGCTGGCATTGCGCAACATCTTGCGGACCTATTAAACTCGGCAAAGACTGCGGGCATACAGTTGCAAGTACTGTCCGGCTACCGTTCGTTCGGAACACAGCAATCTCTCAAAGCGAGCTACAAAACTGTCTACGGGTCCGGCACTGCCAACTCTTTTTCTGCCGACCAAGGGTATTCGGAGCATCAGCTGGGCACGGCTGTGGATTTTACTACACCTCTAATCGGCGATACTTTTTCTGGATTCTCCAAATCAAGCGCTTACGCATGGCTTACTGCAAACGCGTATCTATACGGCTTTAATCTTTCATATCCGAAAAACAACACGCATTTTGTATTTGAACCGTGGCATTGGAGATATGTCGGCGTGGAGCTTGCAAAGAAATTGCATGACGAAAATAAATCTCTTTACGAACTAGACCAGCGCGAGATTGATACTTATCTGGTGAAATTCTTTGACTAGCGACTATGGGTATCGCCATTGCCAACCCTGTCCTATCCACGTGGCTCGTATCTTTTGCTTTGCTAATTGCCCTAATTGTGTCTGCTA
Organism: Candidatus Kaiserbacteria bacterium; assembly: GCA_024654165.1. Taxonomy (GTDB): domain Bacteria; phylum Patescibacteriota; class Minisyncoccia; order Phycocordibacterales; family UBA2100; genus UBA10103. Next base: position 1,079 of record JANLIP010000066.1, read on the forward strand.
AAAAAGAAAATGAGGCCGAGGCATTTTCGCCTCGGCTCACGCAAGAATTAAAGGGGCTCGCTATTTTAGCGATTATCTTTTCGCATATCGGCTACTTTCTCGCGAGCGACCATCAGTTTCTCTTTCCCCTTTCAATAATGGCTGGCGTAGGAGTGAATATCTTTCTTTTCTTATCCGGCTTCGGGCTCACGGCTTCCGCGCTCGCGCGAGAACGAACGTCCCGAGAATTCTATTTGCGCCATCTGCCAAAGCTGTTTGCGCCCCTTTGGATTGCGCTCGCCCTTTTCTTGGCGCTTGATTTCTTTGTGCTTCATATTTCATACGATTGGCAGTACATCATGCGCTCGTTTTTGGGATTCTTCCCAAGCGCAGATTTGTACACAGACATTGATTCGCCTCTGTGGTATTTCACGCTCGCATTTTTTTATTACCTCCTCTTCCCTATCATATTCATCAAGAAAAAGCCGTGGCTCTCGGCTTTCCTAATTTACGCCATAGTAGAAAGCGCGCGTCTCCTTTCCGGGCACGCCCTTGACGCGGTCGCACGGCTTTATTCCCTGCACATGCTCGCCTTCCCCCTCGGCATGCTCTTTGCATGGACGCTCTCTGCACCCTCGCCCGTTTTAAGCCTCATAACGCGCTTGCGAAAAATGGCGCGCACCGCGCGACATGCGCTTACCGCGACTCTGCTCATTCCCGTTTGCTATTTCGCCTATTTCTCAGGAGTCGGCGGAACAGTCATGCAGGAACAAAGCATAAGTATTCTTGTCGTAGCTTTGCTGGTTCTGATATTCATTATAAAACAAACAAGGTTTGGCATCCTCTATCTTTTTGGAATCTACTCGTATGAAATATATCTTCTGCACTGGCCGATTCTCTACAGATACGATGCGCTGTATAAAAATCTGCCGGCATGGCTAGCTACCATTCTCTATCTAATCGCATTTCTGGGAATCGCCTATGCAATGCGAAGCGCCCTCCATCTCATGGCCGATACTAGAAGCCGATAGATGTTACGCGCTAAGCGCCTTGTCCGTTTCGTGAGCGTGTTTTGAATTGCGCATACTGCAAAAGCTAGACGAAGCAATCCACCCTGCGAACACTCCCGCCACTGCCCCTAAAATGATTTCCATATTTTCTAATTTAATTAAATAAAGCTCAAGAAAATCAGTTTTTTAAGGCCCGCCAGACATAAATATAAATGATAACAATTTGATGATGAGCCAGCCCAAAATGGCGTAGCCAATCATCGCGAGAATCACGGTAATGTTTATCACAAATCCCCCGCCAAGCGAGAAGTTAGGGAACGCTCCGGCAAATGGTCCGATGAGACCATCTGTAATGCCATAGACCAACCCGACAAACTGCGAAGAAGGGCTCGCGCCGAATAATTCTAGTACTAAACGCAGAGCAAAAGCGGACTCAATGATGCCTATAAGGCCATTGATAAGCCTATACACAAATGTGCTGGGGTAATAGCCTCGGTCAATTAGAAGTTCCGCCATATATAGAGAGGACTATACGCCCGCCTTATGAAGCGGGAGTGAAGTTACTTTTTTGTTGCCGTACTCGGGGCATGTAATTATGTTATTTCCCGACTTCATCTAGAATTCATCAAACTTGTGGTATGAATACGCACAGAACCTAGGCGCGGGACCGAGCATGGCCTAGTTTCAAAAGAACAGAAGAGTTTATCTTTGGGTTGTATTCTCCGTGACGCGGTCAAGAATAAAACCCGACCT
>JANLIP010000022.1 GCA_024654165.1 Candidatus Kaiserbacteria bacterium
TTATGGACTCAAAATACAAGTATCAGAAAATATCATCTTACGAGGGAACGATTGGGGACGTGAAGCACGTGCTCATGCTCTACTCGGGCGGTCTGGACACCTCCGTGATGCTCAAGTGGATGCAGGATAAATACGGCGTAAAAATTACGACTTTGACTTTGGACATCGGCCAGCAGAAGGATGATTTGGAGGCGATAAGAAAAAAGGCATTGCGCCTAGGAGCGGTAGAGGCGATTGTGCTGGACGCGAAAAAAGAATTTGCAGAAGATGTCATTGCAAAAGGAATAAAAGCCAACGCTTCATATCAGGGCGATTATCATCTTTCAACTCCGCTTGGCAGAGCCATTACCGCAAAGAAAGGGGTGGAGGTCGCGCGCAAGAGAAAAATAGATTGCATTGCGCATGGGTCTACCGGCAAGGGGAACGACCAGGTTCGTTTTGAGGGCTACATCATGGCGCTCGCGCCGGAGATGAAAATTCTTGCGCCCGTGCGCGAATGGAACATGGATCGCGACGAGGAAATTGCGTATGCAAAAAAGCACGGCATTGAAGTTCCGGTCAAAAAAGATTTTCCGTATTCAGTAGACGACAACATGTGGGGTATGACATGGGAGGGAGGCGAGATTGAAAGCCCCGGCGCAATACCGAAGGTGGAGAAATTCCTGACCGCTTACACGCGTCCTGAAAACGCGCCGGACAAAGCTGAAAATGTCACGCTTGATTTCAAGAACGGATTGCCCGTGGCGCTAAACGGAAAGAAAATGCCTCTCGCAGATCTAATTATTGCGCTGAACAAAATCGGCGGAGCGCACGGAGTCGGCGTTGTATATATGATTGAAGACCGCGTAATTGGCCTCAAAGACAGGGGAGTATACGAATTGCCCGCCGGTCACATAATTATTGAGGCGCACAAGGCGCTGGAACGCTACGTCTCCACTCGCGAGTTGAATGAAATCAAATCCCAATTAGACATAAAATGGGGATATTTGTGCTACGGAGCAAAGTGGTACGACCCTGCGATGGATGCACTCAATGCTTTCAACGACGAGGTCAACAAGAATGTGGAGGGCAAAGTTACCGTGAAATTATTCAAAGGTGTCGCTGATGTCGTTGCGCTTGAGTCTCCATTCGGCCTCGGGCACGTTTCGTTCAATGTGAAAGAGGGGCACGCATTCAATGTGAATGCCAGCGCAGGATTCATAGAAATTTACACACTGCAGATGAAAATAGCGAACGCGATTCAGAGAAAGAAGAAAGGGTAAAACATTCCCACATTCTCAAGAATGTTGGAATATCAAAAATTATGTCTAAGCTTTGGAAAAAAACAGAAGAGAAATCAAATCCTGTGGTGGAAAAATACACGGCTGGGACTGACTCCGTATTTGATATGGAGCTCATGCCGTTTGATATAGAGGCAAGCCTTGCTCATGCGAAGGGTTTGGAGAAAATCGGAATACTTTCGGCCGGAGAACTCAAAGAAATTCAGGGCGGATTGGATGCGCTCACAAAAGATTGGAAAGCTGGGAAGATAAAAATTACGCCGGAAGACGAAGACTGCCACACTGTTATAGAAAATTATCTTACAGAAAAAATAGGCGACACGGGAAGAAAACTGCACACGGGAAGAAGCAGGAATGACCAAGTGGTTACTGCTGTGCGCCTATATATGAAAAATCATCTTGCAAGGATTGAGAGCTCATCTGTAGCGCTTGCCGATGCATTTCTCAAGATGGCTGAGAAATATGAGAAAGTGCCAATGCCTGGATACTCGCACACCCAGCAAGCTATGCTTTCCAGCTTAGGACATTATTTCTCCGCATTTACCGAGAGCCTATTAGACGATGCGGATTTTATTTCTGCGGTTCTGAAACACATGAATAAAAATCCGCTTGGCTCGGCGGCCGGTTTTGGCACGTCTATTCCGGTGGATAGGGAATTTACTGCCAAAGAGCTCGGGTTCGCGAGCGTGCAAGTTAATTCATTGTATTGCCAAAATTCGCGCGGGAAATTTGAGAGCATTTTTATGGAGGCGCTCGCGCAGGTAATGCTCACCTTGGGCAAATTTGCGGGCGACATGCTCATTTTCACTTCGCAAGAATTTGATTACTTC
>JANLIP010000089.1 GCA_024654165.1 Candidatus Kaiserbacteria bacterium
CGCCTTCTTATTGACTCCACAGCCAAGAGGAAGAGCCGTCCGCCGTCAAGAACAGGAAAAGGAAGTAAATTAATTATCACAAGATTGACGGAAATAAAACCAGCAAGCGCGAGGACATTGCCTATGCCGTGAGAAGCGGCGTCGGAAACTACGCCCACGAGCCCCACAGGCCCCACGATTCCTGACAAGTTCGGATTCCCGCTAAGCGCTTCTCGCAAAATCCCCCATAGTCCGCTTGCGACAGATTTAAATGCATCTCTTGTGCGAAATAAAGATTCATACATGGCATCCTGCCACGACATTCCTCCGCTGTTCACTAATACGAGGGCAACGCCCACAGCGGGCCTGCCTGCTTGGTCTGCTATAACGGCATGCGCCGGGCGCACCGTAACAGTAGAGGTAGCGCCAGCGCGCGCATAAGTAAACGACACTTGCTGGCCTCCCCTAGATTGCACAAATGCGCTAACTTGTTCGGGAGAAAGAAGCGCGGGCGAAAGTCCTTTGCTGTCTGCGACGCTCAATATCTCATCTCCTGCTGTGATTCCTCCGGCTTCTGCAGGAGACCCAGGCACTACGTCTGCAACAATTAAATGCGTTTGTCCGTTTGAAATAGGCGCGTCAACAACTCTGGGAATCCCGTATGCGAGAGCTCCGGCAAATAAAGCCCATGCCAGAATTGCGTTAGCGAGAACTCCCGCCACAAGAATGACTGCCTGCACCGATCTCTTGGAATCAACAAAACTGCCGGGACCGCGCTCCGTTTCGCCCTCATCTCCAAAAAGCCGGACAAAACCGCCCAAGGGAAGCCAATTTAAGGTATATTCCGTGCCTCCAAACTTACCGAAAAGAAAGGCTCTGGGCGGATATCCCACGCCAAATTCCTGCACGCGCACGCCGAAAATCTTTGCCGCAATAAAGTGCCCCAATTCATGGGCAACGATTAGCACGACTAAAATCCCGACGACCAGGAGAGCAGTAATCATGCGCTCATTTCTGCTTCCTTTTTCTCAAACGCTTTTTCTAATTCGCCGTTGCCGTTATCAACGCGCTTCTGCAATTCTTCTTTCAGTTGAAATTTGTCGTCTTCTGTAAGCGCGCCCTCGCGTTCTTTTTCTTGAATGTCTTTCCACGTTTCATCGCGTGCGACTCTTATAGCCGTCCGCGCTTCTTCCAATTTATGTTTTGCGATTTTTACAAGCTGTTCTCGGCGCTCAACTGTGAGCTCCGGGAAAGTGATGCGAAGGCCCGAGGAATCGGCTGTCGTGCCGATGCCTAAATTCGCCGCGGTAATTGCGCGTTCAATGTCTTTTATTATTGATGCGTCCCATGCGGATACCCGCAGAGTCCGCGCGTCTTCAATCCCCACATTTGCCACTTGTTTAATGGGCGCCATGGAACCGTAGGCAGAAACTGAAATGCCGTCAAGAATTGCGGGAGATGCGCGCCCTGTGCGGAGCCCGGCGTACTCGCGGGCGAGCCATTCGCGAGCCCCGGCAATTTTTCCATCAAAGATTTTGAAATCATAATTCATAATGCATCTATTCTACCACCCAATTCTTCAAGGCACCAAAAGTGCAACCTGTTCTAAAAGCGGTTTTAGCATTGAGCCCTTGTCGGCTGCGTATTTGCGCGCAAGATAAATTGCATTCAATCCCTCTTTGCCTTGCTTCGCCCCGCGCTTCCCTAAATCGCGCTCCAATGAAGAGAGGAAAGCGATGATTGCTCCCGTATCTCGCACTTCTTTATCCTTCGGAAGCAATTGTTTCAGCATGTCTATGCGCTTTGTTTTGGCGGAGCGCAAAAAATCATTTGCGTTTATTATCTCTTTTTGCCGTCCATGATTCGCGAAAGATAGCATTTGAATGCGCGACAAAAGAGTCGGTAGCAGCGTATCCGGGGATGAAACGACAAAATAAAAAGATGCGCCTGCCCTCGGCTCTTCTAGGGTTTTAAGCAATGCGTTTTGCGCATCAGCCGTCATGCCGGATGAAATAATTATAAAAATCCTATGGCTCTCTTTTATGGCGCGCGAAGTTGCGCGCGAGCGCAATTCGCGCGCCTCATCTATCCCGAATTGCAAATATTCTCTGATGTAAATATCCGGAGTCCCGCGCACGTCAATTCCAGTTTCCTCTAAAGATAAAAGAATTGGTTCAACCATCTCTGAACTGCCTGCAACTAGATATGCACTCCCCGACGTGTTTATTTCCTCCACAATACCCATGTCGCTAGTGTATACTGCCGACTATGAAAAGCCCACGCCACATCAGAGACACGGCGCTTGCTCTCACGCGGTGGGTCGGCTCTCCTACCTCCATCATCCTTCACAGTCTTCTTTTTATTGGAGCATTCTTTCTGGCATTTACCGGCTTTTTCCCTTTTGACAGGATGCTTCTTTTCCTCACTACCATAGTTTCATTGGAGGCAATCTATCTTTCCATCTTTATTCAGATGACTATTAACTATACGACCGAGAGCATTGAGGAGGTCGGCCAAGACATTGAAGAAATTCAGGAGGATATCGGCGAGATTCAGGAGGACGTTGACGAATTGCAGGAAGACGTTGAAGACATCGTTGAGGATGACGAGACAGAGAAGCGCGAGGAGGGGCAGGAAAAAGCTACGTTGGATGAAATTCAAAAAGATTTGCGCAAACTGTTGGCGGATGTGGAGCGGTTGAAAAACGGGCACTCTGAAACGAATAGGCAATAGGCGATTTTTTCCTTGGT
>JANLIP010000091.1 GCA_024654165.1 Candidatus Kaiserbacteria bacterium
CTTGCCCTTCAGCCGCTCCGCGGCAATTGCGCTCAAAACGCGGTCTTCTTCCAGTTCAAGCATCTGTTCAATGAGGTCTCCGGCTTTCGTCGCCACGGGCATCTCATCGCGCCGTGCGAGCGCGGTAAGTATCTTCTTCGTGTCTTTAGAAACGCTGATATTAATGCGGTCCTTGGTCGTTGCCATATATGCAAGTGTACCAAAAGTGTATCACCTGTCAATCATTCAGATTGTAAGACTGCTCTTAAACTTCTGTATTTATTCGCGGGATCCCAGAACAAATATGCATTAAGTCCGGCGTCTGTGTTCGCTTTGATTTGCGCAGAGACCATCTCCGGCGTGTAGGCAACCGGATAATCAAAGCTCTGCAACCACGGGCGGATTTTGGAGGCGGGATACGTGGGCTTTGCATACATCGCCGGTGTTGAGGTGCCGATGCGAGAGAACGCAAGTGCGGATATTTGCGTAGTTGTCGCAACCGTCCTCTCCACGGCATGCGCCAAAGAAAAATGCACAATATCGTACGAATGCTCATTCACATTTTTGTATCCGTTGAACCCGACAGGGTAATGCGAGGGGTAAACCATCGGGTCAATGAAATCAAAGTACGGCATCGCGCGCTCAAGAACTTGCCCGATATTCAGGTCGTCGTAGTTTGTCGTCACCATGCCGAACAGGTCAACCGACATAACAGGCGCCCATTGCCCGTCCGTAGCTTTAGCGGAGGAGGGCGTCGGCTTTAGCCGGTCGTGCAGATACATGTAAAACCTTTCAAGCGCTTCGCTTTTTTCCATACTTGGATTCCACGTATAGAAAGTGTCCTTCATGTTTCCGTCTGATGGAAAGCGGATGTAATCAAAATTCAGTTCATCAAAACCTATTTCGTACGAAGCATTCGCAATCTTCACGATGTAGTCCCAGTACGGTTTCGCACTCACGTCTATAAAGGAAAGGCCTTTATGGTCTTTCCAATTAGCCTCTTTGTTTGAAAGCCTTTTCACCGCCAAGTCGGGATGAAGCGCCGTGTAGTATGGGTCTTGGAAAACAGTTATACGCCCGATGACATAAATATTTTTCTCATGCAATCCTTTTATAAACTCTCTCATGTCCGGCGCTCGGCACGCGGGAGAAACGGAATCCTTGAGGGATGGGTCTTCGGGCGTGAACGCAAGCCGACCAGTGTAATCTTTGATGTCTATAACGACTGCGTTTAGTTCGGTTGTATCAATCAGCTTTACGAGGTCGCTTCGGAAACTTGGGGTGCCGACAACGCACTGCGTCATGTATATAGCTCGAACACTTGCAGGCGTAGCTATATGCGCTACTTTCGGTTTCTCTGGCGAGGCCGAAGAGGTGCTCGTCGCGCGCTCAAACGATACAGTGCTTGAAGCAAAGGCATCCGCCCCTGCCCGCACGATTTTTCCGCCCAAATCGGTCGCAAAAACGCCCGTAGCCACAACAACAGAACCAATGGCTAGGGCGTAGGCGCTTCTGCGTCTAGATGCTTTCATGGGGCGGGAGATTGGGATTATTTTCTACAAACGTACTGCCGTTTTTAGATTCTGGCTTTGTTAAACTGCCTCCGCGCCGGCGCACGATTATCCCAAGCGAGATTATAAAAACCCCGGCCAGAAGAAATAACACAGTGTCCCAGCTAGTCGGAAAGCCCAAAAAAGGCAAGACTGCTACAAAGGCGCCAGCAAGCATTATCAGAGCGTCTAGGGTCATGGAGGATAGTATACAGCTTCTAGGGGCTAGCTTCTAGCTTCTAGAGATTATCACGACAAATTCCCCCCGCACGGCTCCTTTTTCCTCAAGCGTTCGCGCCAATTCCGACGGCTCTCCGTCCAAGACCTCTTCATGCATTTTAGTAAGTTCGCGGGCGATGATGACTCGTTTCGTTTGAATAGATTCCAGTTCTTTCATTAGTTTTAATATACGATGGGGCGATTCGTAAAGCACAATTGGAATCTCACTTTCTGCGATTTTCTTGAGCGCCGTTTGTCTTCCTTTTTTATGCGGAAGAAATCCTAAGAAAGTAAACTCCGTCGCGTCCACGCCGGCGATAGAAAGTGCTGATGTTACTGCAGATGCGCCAGGTATTGCTTCTATCTTCGCTATCGGCATATTCGTGCGAATATGCCGAACAAGCCGTGCGCCGGGGTCGGAAATGCTTGGCGTGCCCGCGTCGGTTACAAAAACGACCTTCTCACCTGCTTCAAGCCGTTGGATAATTTCCTCCGCTTTTTTCAGTTCAGTAGCCGAATCAAGGCGCTGGAGCGGTTTTTTAATTTCATATCGCGCAAGTAATTTTGAAATTACGCGCGTATCTTCCGCATAAATCACATCGCACTCTTTGAGTGTTCGCAGTGCGCGAAGAGTTATGTCTTCAAGATTCCCTATGGGAGTCGCGACAATCGATAACCTGCCTGATTGAGCCAGAGTCATATTATTCTTTATTCTAATGTTCTCAAGAACTTCAGAACATTATCTGCGCGCTCCGTGATCTTATGGCGTACACTTGCGCCCTCGTTGCGTTTGAGGACGAGCCCCGCGATTGCCAAACGCCGAATATGATCCGCGGCCGTTTTATAATTAATTTTGAATTTTGATGCGATTTCTTCAACAGACATCTCGGGCGATTTTTTTATCTGTTCCAGAATTTGAATACGGCGATGATTTGAGAATCCTCTTGTAATCCTTTCCAAACGATGGTAATTCATATTTCTTTATTCTAATGTTCTCAAGAACATTAGAATAGTAACATGCTAATGCCTAATGCTGGTCCGAGATTTGTTCTGCGACTTTGTAAATGTCCCCCGCGCCCATCGTAAGTATAAGCGTGTCCGGCCCGAATGAAAGAAGCGCGCGCCGTATTTCATCAAACGAATCAAGGGCGTGCGCGCAGCCGCCTTGCGCGCAAACGGCTTCTGCGAGAGCGCGGTTCGTTATTCCGGGAATCGGCTCTTCACGCGCAGGGTAAATCGGCGCGATAATCGCCTCATCAGCTTTTGCGAGAGCCTCGCCGAACCCCTGCATCAAATCCCGCGTCCTAGAATACAGGTGTGCATGGAACGCAACGACTATTTTTTTATTTGGGAATTTCTCGCGCACCGCTTGGAGCGTTTTTTGAATCGCTGTCGGATGATGCGCGTAGTCGTCATATACAAGGGCGCCTTTCGGCGTCTCTCCTTTACATTCAAATCTTCGCCACGAACCTTTAAATGCCGTAAGTGCTTCATCAACAACAAATTCTAAGATGTCGGGAAATACAGCTCGCGCCGCTGCTTTCGCGGCGCGCGCATTCTCGCGATTGAATTCTCCGAGAAGGTGCAATTTCGGCACTTCTTCTTTTGTGTAATCAACAATGCGGGCTGTAACGCCCTTTAAAACCGTATCCATATTTGGCCCGTTCGGATTCGCAACTACAATTCCATTTTTCGGCACCGCGCGTACGGCTTTTCCGAATGATTCAAGCATTGCGCCAAGCGTTGGAAAATAATCCGTGTGGTCCCATTCAGCATTCGTAATCACCAGAATCTCCGGCGAGAGTTTAAGCATGTGGTCTTTGTACTCGCACGCCTCCACAACAAGAAGGTCGTCTCGGCCCTCCAAATAGTTTGACCCGAAATCCGACACGATGGAGCCGACGATTGCGCTCGGATTTTTCCCTGCGTGTTTCAATATTGACGCCAGCATTCCCGTCGTCGTCGTTTTCCCATGCGTCCCCGTCACGGCAAGCGTTCGCATATTCTTTGAAACAATGCCGAGCGCCTCAAAGTAGGATAATTCGGGTATTCCCATTTCTTTCGCCCGCATGCGCTCGGGGTTGTCCGGCCAGACCGCATCGCTATAGATAAGCAATTCTGCATCCGCAGGAAGAAGACAACTGTCATGCCCGATGGAAACGGAAACGCCTTTCTCCGCGAGCAGTTTCGTCGTCGGCGATTCCTCCCTGTCCGATCCACTCACATTCTTCCCCTGATGAACAAGAAGCTGCGCAAGCGCGGACATCCCTATACCTCCAATTCCAACCATGTATATGTTTTGGGGAATTCTCATAAATATTTCTTCACTAATTTCACAAATTGATCATTGCGTTCATACTCATTTCTGAAAATCCCAAATGAGGCAAAAGCGGGGCTGAAAAGAATGGTGTCTCCGGCTTCTGCGTATTTAATGGCTGACTCAAATGCCGATTCAAGATTCTCAAACACAGAAGCGTCTTTCAAATCTTTCTCTATGCGCGAAGTTCCCGTTCCGGACAATAGTAAGACCTTTTTGCAGGACGCGGATATTTCTTTGATAAGCAGGCTCATATCCAGACCCTTATCTGAACCGCCCATAATTAAGATTATTCTTTTACCGGGAACATTGAGAGCGCGCAATCCTGCGATGGTCGCTTCCGGCGTTGTCGCGTTGTTGTCGTTGTAGATTTTGATGCCGTGCGCTTCTCCAATAAATTGCAATCTGCCTTCAACGCCTTCAAACGATTCTATGCCGTTGCGGATTTCGGACTCGTCAATCCCGAGAGCGCGCAATGCAGAGACTGCAAAAGATGCATTTTCGCGATTATGCTCGCCGGGAATCTTCAATTTCCATTCTGCGGGAATGGCAGGAGGAACTACTGCCGTAACCGGCGGATTTGATTCTTGTACGCGCTCCAGCACGCCCCGGCCCACAAAAAGCGAATCGCCCTTTGTTTGGAATTTGAAGATGTTTGCCTTATCAGCAAAATATTCGTCCATGTTCCTATAATAGTTCTGGTGGTCGGGAAGCAGATTTGTGAAGATTGAAATGTTCGGACTGATTTCCAAATCGCCAAATCCCTGCAATTGCCACGAATCCAATTCGAGCACGGCGATATCCGCCTCGGCTTCGCTTCGGCGAGACGGGTCGCCGCTTTTGATTTC
>JANLIP010000121.1 GCA_024654165.1 Candidatus Kaiserbacteria bacterium
CCCTCGGAAACTTTCCAATCGGTCAGATTGACAGAAGAACCTCCCGAATTAAAGACCTCAACCCATTCACGGCCGGAATCGGAGCCGGTCTCTAGGTCGTACATAATTTCGGAAATAACAACCTGCGCAGAGGCCGTAAACGGCAAGAGCCCGACGACCGCAACTGCTATAACTTTCCCGATGTTTTGTATACGCATGATATCTGCGCGGGCTTTATATGTTTATTGATTATTAGCGCTGTTTTTTTCTTTAAGGACCTCTCGTAAAATCTCCGGCGAGATTTCGCCGTCTCTATCGCTAGAATTATTAGAAGAATTTCCGTCTGCCTGTTTTCCATGCACTAGAGGACGAGGGTTTGCGGGTACTTCTTGGGTGCCTCCATTTCTTCCTATCATCTGCTCGCGCATGATTTCCGCGGGCGATCTTGCGGAAAAAGAATTGGGTTGAGCTTGTTTCGTCGCATTTTGAAGAGCTGCGCGCAGAGCGGAGTTATGTTCCGCTCTATTAGAAACTTGCGCTGGAGCAGGTGCCGGAACATGCGGACGCGCAACAGCAGATGCCGGATTTGAAGGGGCGGCAGGCGCGGGCCTAAGAGAATTCTGCGGGCGCGGAGCGAAACTCCGCGTAGCATCATTTCCGTTTTGCCTCTCCCTAGGGGCATCGCTTCTTGGGCCATTATCTGCTCTGCGCACAGTTGACGGCGGGCCATATTCTTTACGAACTTTTGGCTTGGGAGGCGGAGGCACAAATTCAGTCTGCCGTTTTCTGACCACCTCTTCAATCTCCGAGCGCGGTCGGGAAAATTGCGTCCTGGAATTTTCTATAACATCGTCACGATATGAGATGCCGGGAGTTTCAATCGGCGGAATTGTCTCCGCGGAGAAGGGGCGCGAACCGACGCCATCAATCATTAGCGTCAGATATATCTGTCCGATTCCAAGACCCACCAAATCCTCCACCATAAATGTCGGCTCAAACACAGTCTTCAGAACTTCCGCGTCAAAAGGCCCCACGCGGAAAACTATCAGCGTGCCGATGTTCCCGAAAACCGCATCGCGCACGTTTTCTTCCATTTGTTCTATGTATTGGTTGGCGAGAGTAAGCGCTAATTTATATTTGCGCGATTCGGAAAGAATATCGGCGAAGGCTTCGTTCATCATGGATTGAAATTCATCTACATAGAAGTAGCACCGAGGGAGCTTGGCCATGCGCGATGCCGGCTCGCTCGCGCGCGACATTGCAGCAAGATAAATCTTTACGACCAGCATGCTTCCCAAGAGTGCGGCGTTTGTCTCCCCCATCCGGCCTTTTGAAAGGTTCACTATAAATATCTTTTTCTCATCCATCATTTTCCGCAAATCAAAAGTGGACTTGGCTTGTCCTACAATATTGCGGATAAGAGGATTCGCGGTGAACTGGCCGATTTTGTTTTGGATTGCGGGCGTCGCCTCGCGGGTGTATGTGTCTGTAAACGCCGCAAATTCTTCTGTCCAAAAAGATTTCACAACCGGGTCGCTGATTTTTGTAACAACATCCTGCCGGAATGTTTTGTTGGTGAGCATGCGGTTTACATCCAACAGCGTTGAATCCGGATATTCCAAAAGCGCGAGCAGAGTGTTCTGTAAGATATATTCCATACGCGCGCTCCACGCGTCTACCCAAATTCGCTTCAATGCGCCCATTAGCCCCGAGACTACAAGATGGCGTTTGTCGTAGCCCACATCCTCCATCACGTTAAACCCTATCGGGTTCTCGGTATCAAAGGGCGCAAAATAAACGACATCTTTAACGCGGTCCTGCGGAACGAAATCCAGAAGTTTCTCCGCCGTAGCTCCGTGCGGGTCAATAAATGCAATTCCTTCTCCATTTTGGATATCCTGTATGGCCATGTTCTCCAGCATTGTTGATTTG
>JANLIP010000126.1 GCA_024654165.1 Candidatus Kaiserbacteria bacterium
GCAGTAAAGACGCAATTGACATGGAGAATGACTTCACTCCGAATTATGTAATCGTCAAAGGAAAGGAGAAAGTAATAGATGAACTCCGTGACATTGCGAAACGCTCTGATGAAGTGATACTCGCAACCGACCCTGACCGCGAGGGCGAGGCGATTGCATGGCATTTGGCCGAAGCTATAAAACTGAAGAAACCGAAACGTATTGTCTTTCATGAGATTACCGAGCACGCGGTGCAAGAGGCGCTCGCGCACCCGCGTCTTATCGACGACAACTTGCGCCGGGCACAAGAAGCGCGTCGCGTTTTAGACAGATTGTTCGGCTACGACCTTTCCGGCCTCATCTGGAAAAAGGTGCGGTACGGGCTTTCGGCAGGCAGAGTGCAGTCTCCCGCGTTGCGGATATTAATGGAGCGCGAGCGCGAAATTAAAGCATTCGTACCGGAGAAATTCTGGATAGTGAGTGCTGATTTACAGACAAAAAAGAAAGAGGCGTTTACCGCCACCTGCGCGGAGGAACCAAAAACCGAAGAGGAGGCAAAGAGAATATCGGATTCCGCCAAGGCGGGCGCATGGCATGTGGTTAGTGTTGATGAGACGGAACAAATGCGAGGCCCTCGCGCGCCATTTACTACTTCTACGCTCCAGCAAGTGGCGTCCACTCGGCTTGGATTTTCTCCTTCGCGCACAATGGGCGTCGCGCAGAAATTATATGAAGCCGGCCACATCTCATATATGCGCACCGACAGCACCAATCTGGGTGCCGAGGCGCAAGCAAATATATTAGCGGTAGTTGCGAGCGACTTCGGCAAAGAATATGTATCTCCGCGCGTATATAAAACCAAATCCAAGAACGCGCAGGAGGCGCATGAAGCGGTGCGTCCTACTGACGCGAGAAAGAAAAATCTCGGCGCAAACGAAGAGCAAAAGAAACTCTACGAGCTAATCCGCGCCCGCGCACTCGCGAGCCAAATGACAGAGGCCAAGATGTTGCGCACTAAAATACTCTCCAACATTACAGGCGCGGAGAAAATTCCTGACTTCTACGTAAATGGCTCGCGCGTAATCTTTGACGGCTGGCTCGCAGCAGACCAAGGAGCGCGAGGCGAAGATGTGGAGCTTCCGAAAGTTGCAAAAGCCGATCCCCTCACCCTGGTTGATGCTAGATTTGAGGGCAAAGAAACCCAGCCTCCAAGCCGTTATTCCGAGGCAGGACTAGTAAAAGAATTGGAGAAAAGAGGGATTGGAAGGCCTTCCACATACGCCTCAATTATTAAGACTCTGGAAGACCGCGGGTATGTTGAAAAACAAGGTAGGACACTCCTCCCGACTCCCACGGGCGACGTTGTTTCCTCTTTTATAGAGCAAAATTTCGCAGAATATATAAGCGATACTTTTACCGCAGAAATGGAGGACGAACTGGATGAAATAGCGGATGGCAAGCGCGAGTATGCAAAGACTCTCAAGAGTTTTTACACGCCATTCCACAAAGCTGTGAAAGGAAAAGACAAAATTGCAAAAATCACGAATATGGGAGATGCGCCGGCGGAATTCCCATGCCCCATATGCAAGGGCAAGATGGTTTACAAGCTCTCAAAAACAGGGCGCTTCATGAGTTGTGCCGATTTTCCGAAATGCTTGGGCGCGCGCAAAGAAGACGGCAGTGAAATTGCGCCTCCGAAAGAAATCGGGGAAGCTTGTCCCGATTGCAGTCTGAAAACCGGAAAATTGTCAGGCGGGCAACTTATTGAACGCGAAGGCAAGTTCGGACGGTTTATCGCCTGCAGTAATTATCCGAAGTGCAAATTTGTAAAACAAGACCCGATAGAATCGGCACGCGCCAAAACCGGCGTCATGTGTCCTACATGTAAAACCGGCGAGATGTCTGAAAGGCGCGGACGCTTCGGAATATTTTTCTCCTGTTCAAATTATCCCGATTGCAAAACGGCTATTAAGGCAAAACCTACCGGCGCAACCTGCAAACTCTGCGGTTCTCTCATGATGCAAGGCACAAAAACCATTCCGGTACGTTGTAGCAACAAGGCCTGCCCCATGCACAACCCGCACAAAATGGACGGAAAGAAATAACAAGCGTGTTTGACTCGTTGCACGGCTCAACGCCTCGGCGTATCATCGTGGAATGGTAAAGCCCCGAACACTAAAAGATATTCTGGACGCAATGTCCAGCAAAGACGCGAAGGATGTTGCTCTCGTAACAACTGCATATGATTTTGCGCAAAAAGCTCACAAGGATCAAAAGCGCTACTCCGGCGACCCATATTTTGTGCACGTCGCAGAGGTCGGGTACCTTCTTGCAGGCGCCGGAATGTGCCCAGAGGCCACAACTGCAGGACTCCTGCATGACTCCATTGAAGACGCGGGCGTTAAACCCCTAACTATCAAAGATCTGTTCGGGGAAGAGGTCCTTACGCTTGTAGAGGGCGTAACCAAGCTGGGAACTCTGCGGTACCGCGGAATGGAACGGCACACGGAATCTCTGCGCAAACTTTTTGCGGCAACTGCACAAGATATACGCGTCCTAATCATTAAATTGATGGACCGCCTCCACAACGCACGCACTCTGGGACACGTGCCAAAAGACGAAAAACGAAAGCGCATTGCTCTTGAAACGCTGGAGATATATGCGCCTATTGCAGACAGGCTTGGTATGAGTGTCGTGAAGAACGAGTTGGAAGATGCTGCGTTTCCTTTCGTTTATCCGAAAGAATATGAAAAGACCAAGGCTGTTTTTACCGAGAGGAAGAGCGAGAATGAAAGGCGTTTAGAAAAAACGGAGCACGACATGAAGCGCGAGTTCGCAGAAGCCGGATTGCGCAGCTTTCGTACCGAAGCGAGAATAAAGGGCATTTACAGCCTATACCAAAAACTGGAACGCAAGAATTGGGATGTTTCAAAGATCTACGACATGAGGGCCCTTCGCGTGATTTTTCCAACTGTGGCCGAATGTTATACGGCGCTAGGGATAATTCATGGACATTGGCGTCCCGTACCGGGAAAAATCAAGGACTACATTGCCTTTCCTAAGCCTAATGGCTACCAGAGTATTCACACGACTGTTTACACTGGAGACGGAGGCGCATTAGAAATCCAGTTGCGCACAGAATCAATGCACCA
This sequence comes from Candidatus Kaiserbacteria bacterium, assembly GCA_024654165.1. Classification (GTDB taxonomy): domain Bacteria; phylum Patescibacteriota; class Minisyncoccia; order Phycocordibacterales; family UBA2100; genus UBA10103. The sequence continues at coordinate 3,132 of JANLIP010000126.1, forward strand.
CGAGGCGCTGTACGGAATTGCATCGCACCTCACCTATAAGGAAGCCCAACAAGCTGGGCTCGTGCAAAAAATCGGCAGTCGAGGCGGATTAGAGTGGATGCGCCAATTCTTCCCAAGGCGAGGTAAGGAAAAGGATAGCGCGCCTTCAATGCAACAAAGCAGGGGCCCGATGGGCGTACCCGAGTGGATCAAGGAACTGGGCCGGGCGCATCAGGGGGTAGGAAAATCCGATGAATATATGGATACTCTCAAAACGGATTTCTTCAGCCATCGAGTCTTCGTCTTCACTCCGAGGGGCGATGTTATAGACCTTCCGCTGGAAGCTACTCCGATTGATTTTGCATACGCAATTCATTCCGACCTAGGCAACAAAATGTCGGGTGCGCGCGTAAACGGGAAAATGGTTTCTCTTGACACTGCTCTGCACAATGGCGATATGGTTGAGGTAATTACCAAAGCCTCTGCACATCCTTCGCGCAAGTGGCAGGATATAGCGAAGACAAACATGGCAAAAAAGCACATTCGCGCGGCGCTCGCAGAAAGAAAAACTCCCTAGAATCAAACTGTGAAATTCTTGATTGAGTAGAGTTCGTCCTCTTTTTCCGTCTCTGCGGGAACTGCCGGCTTTGGGACTTCTGCGGCGATTGCCTCGTCCGCTGGTTGGGTTGATACCGCTGGAATTTCTGCAGATGAGGGAGAGCCTTCGGTTTGCACGGCCTTTTCGTGCTGGCGAGTGAATACTTCGCGTATATGAACAAGATCGTCAACAGAAAAGAAATCAATAAGCACTTTTCCGCCTTGATCTTTTTTTTCTATGCGCACGCGAGTGCCCAGCTTCTCTGTAAGTTCGCGCTCAAGTAAAAGCAATTCTGGAGTCAGGTCCACTTTGCGCGTGCGCTCTGTGGCAATTCTACGCGCCACTTGCTCGGCATCCCGCACAGTAAGCTTTCTCTCCATAATTTCCTTAAAAAGAGTATTCTGCATTTCCGCGCGGTCTATAAGCATTAGAAGCGGGCGGGTGTGCCCTTCGCTGATTTCTCCTGCCGCCAGAGCGTCTTGCATATGCTGAGGAAGCGCCAGGATGCGGAGAGTGTTGGAGACATATTCACGGCTTTTGCCGACGCGTTTCCCCACCTCCACATGCTTCAGGCCGAATTCCGAGACGAGCCTTTGGAATGCTTTCGCGCGATCCATTACATTCAAATCTTCGCGCTGTAAATTTTCTATTATGGCAAGTTCAAGCTTTACCCTATCGCTATCTTCCGATGTGCGAATAACGACGGGCACTTGAGAAATTCCAGCAAGCTTGGCCGCGCGCAATCTGCGCTCGCCCGCCACCAATTCATACTCCACAAAAATCCCCTCCCCCGGGCGTTCAATTTCTTTGCGCGTTACAGTGAGCGGTTGAAGTACGCCGTACTGGCGGATTGATTCAGCGAGTGAAGCGAGAGCCGTCTCTTCAAATACCTTGCGCGGTTGAAACGGGTTGGGCTTTATTCGGTCAACCTCAACCCAAAATATAGAGTCATTGTAGTAGCCGGACATGGGTAAATTATACAGTATCTATTATCGCCTATACAGCACGCTCAGGTGTGATTAAGGTTTGTTTTTCATGCGAAATCGCCGTACACTGGCTTAGTTTGGGCGAGTGTCGGAACTGGTAGACGACCGCGACTCAAAATCGCGTGAGCGCAAGCTCGTGAGGGTTCGATTCCCTCCTCGCCCACTGATGAGTACAAAGAACAAGCAATCATTGGCATATATTATCGGGGTCGCCTTGGGCGACGGTAACCTTTCAAACCCCAATGGTAGAGCGGTTCGTTTGCGAATTACTTGTGACACAAGATATCCGAGGTTGATTAAAGACATAATGTCCTCATTACGTCATTTATTTCCGGAAAACAGAGTTTCAATCGTATATGCCAAAAACATAGACACATACATAAATATCAGTGTCTACTCAAACCAGTTAAAAACGCTGATGCCTTGGCGTATCGGGAGAGGATCGAAGCAAGTTCAACAAGCTCATGTTCCCACATGGATTAAAGATGAACCAATATATAGCAAGGAGTGTTTGAGAGGTTTAATTCAAACAGATGGAAGTATTTATCACGACCGTGGATACTTAATGATTAACTTCACGAATAACTGTTTTTCTCTTGCCAACGACGTATATAAAATGCTTCAGACTCTTGGCTTCCGCCCTACGTTTACCACAACCGCAGTTGCTCGTAATAAGAAATACACTGTCCGAATCGCAAGAAATCCAAATGAATTAATAAGGAAACTCAGACTTTATAAAGCTTAGCGCAAAACGCTAGGCAACTACAACCGAGACCCTCCTCCGGCACCAGAAAAGAAGCTAGCTATTCTTGCTTTTCATACCATATTTTATCTAGCG
>JANLIP010000027.1 GCA_024654165.1 Candidatus Kaiserbacteria bacterium
GTCCGTTCCGCCTGTGAGCAGGCGCACATTCCGCGCCTTAAACACTTTCTCCATTGCTTTTGCGTTTTTCAGAATTTGCACGGCATATTTTCTGTAAGCCGGCTTTAGCGCTTCGCCGAAAGCAACGGCTTTAGCCGCAAGGTTGTTCATGTGCGGTCCGCCCTGGAGGCCGGGAAACACCATTTTGTCTATTCTTTTAGCGATTTCTTCGCTCTCGCGCGTGAGTATCATTCCGCCGCGCGGCCCGCGAAGCGTTTTGTGCGTCGTAGTCGTCATCACATCAAATCCGTAATCAAATGGATTCTTAACTGCGCGTCCAGCGATAAGGCCCGCGATGTGCGCCACGTCCATTACGGCGTATGCACCTACTTCGCGCGCGATTTCCACGAACTTCGCGTAATTCAATTCCCGCGGGTATGCGGAGAATCCTGCCAATACAATTTTGGGTTTATTCGCGATGGCGACCTTGCGCATTTCAGCATAATCAATTTCGCCGGTGTTTGGATCCTTCATCTTGTACCGCACGAAGTTGAATATTTTTGTAAGGTAAGTTACGGGGTGCCCGTGCGTAAGATGTCCGCCGTGCGAGAGATCCATGCCGAGCACAGTGTCGCCGGGCTGTAGAAGCGCGAAGTACATCGCGATGTTGGCATTTGCTCCGCCGAGGGTTTGCACATTTGAATACTTTGCTCCGAAGAGTTTCTTTGAGCGTTCAATCGCGAGCGTTTCAACCACGTCCGTATATTTTTGCCCGCCATAGTATCGCTTGCCCGGATATCCTTCGGAATATTTGTTGGTGAGAATTGAACTGTTTGCCTCGCGCACTGCTTTTGAGACGTAGTTCTCCGAAGGAATAAGCTCTATCCCTTCCGCCTCGCGCTTTTCCTCGCCCTCAATTGCCGCATAAACCTGGCTGTCCTGCTTCCGTATGAATTCGTAGTTTTTCACAAGAGTTTGGTTAGGTGAATAATTTCATGCCTGCAGGATACCATATTTAATTCATCACTTCTGTAAACCCTCCGATATTTGCTATTTCCCCCTTGAGCGAAGAATGCGACTGATAATTCTCAAGAGTAATGTCATTCATTGTGAATTTGTCTATATCTGTAATTGCAGGGTTCAATTTTACGCCCGGAAAAGGGAAGGGCTTCCGCTTTACCTGCTCCTTGACCTGGTCAAAATGGTTTGAATAGATGTGTACGTCGCCGAGCGTATGGACAAACTCTCCCGGTGGAATGTTAGTCACTTGCGATACCATGAGTAGAAGCAGTGCATAGCTCGCGATGTTAAAGGGCACGCCGAGGAATAGATCTCCAGAGCGCTGATACAATCCCAGATTGAGCTTGCCATGGGAAACTTGGAACTGGAACATGGTGTGGCAAAAAGGCGGAACGTGCGATTTCTGGCCCTCAGACGCCATCTCATATATGAAGTCGGGATTCCACGCGCTCACGACATATGATTTGCGCTCGGGTCTTGTTTTTAGACCCTGTATGGCCCACGCGAGCTGATCAATCTCTCTGCCGTCACTAGCAGGCCACCGGCGCCACATCCGGCCGTATATTGTAATGAGATCGCCCCATTTCACCACGAACGGATCGCTTGGGGGTAACTCGGTAAGTTTCTTTATGAACTCTTCTTGGGTCGCGAATTCTTTTTTGTCAGACCGCATCTGATAGTGCTTCCAAGCCCACTCGTCCCAAATGTGATTGTTCTGGTCAAGTAGAGGTTTGATGTTAGAACTACCCGAGAGAAACCACAAAAGTTCTGTTGTTATACCGCGCCAAAATGTTTTCTTCGTAGTGAGAAGCGGGAAACCGTCGCTAAGGTCAAATCGCATCTGTCTTCCGAAAACCGACCGTATGAACGGCGGTTTCTCGCCTTTTTTCTTATACTCGCCCAGAACTACGTCGTTGAAAAAAAGCTCTTTATCGGACCCGTTGTCCAAGATATCCTTGCAAAGAGCCAAATATTGATATTCGGGGTGTGTTTCGGTCATACCTGTCACACGAAAAGACATAGCCTTCGGCTACGTTCAGAATAATAAAGTACTGTAAGTCGACGAGCTATACGATACCCAATCAGAGGAGCCTTTTCCCGATGTCTTTTCGTGTGCACAGGCATAATTATTTTTTGCGCTTCGCGGGAGTGAAATGTTTCCAGTTGTCCTTCACGTACCGTCCGTTTTTGCGGTAGTTCTGGCTTGGCGGGGAAGATATCATTGAAAAAGTGATTTGCGCGATTTCCATGCCGGGGCGCAGGATTATGGGGATGTTGTTTTGATTTGTAATTTCAAAGGTAATGTTGAGGAAATGACCGGGGTTAATGATGCCAGCGGTGTTGTGAATCATGAGCCCGACGCGGGCGAGGGAGGATTTACCGCCGACTTGTATCAGATAATGGTCAGAGCCGAAGAATTCTTTTGATGTGCCGAGGACGGAAACGCCCGGATGAAGTACAAATTCTTTGCCGTCTTTAACCGGTATCTCGCGCGTTTTCGCGTACACCTTTTTAACGGGGTCTACGAATTGCGTGTTGTTCTCATCGTTGACGATGAATTTATTCCCGAGCGAGATGTCGTAGGAAACTGGCTGGAGTTTCTTTTTATTAAACGGCTTAATTACGATATCGCCCTTGCGAACCGCTTTCAGTATGTCCACATCTGAAAGAAACATAGGTTTCTACTCTACCATGAAAATCCTATCGGTTCCGTAGTAGTCTTTCCAGTTTGCATTATAGAAAGCAAACATGCGCTCCAATCGGTCCTGCGGAAGTTCCTCCACCTTGAGCTCCTGCATAAGGGCGCGCACTTGTGCTTCGGCGGAGGCGAGTTGTGTTTTGTCGTTTACAACCCGCTCAAACTCGGCGAGCCAGCCGTAGCCCGCATTTTTGTCCAGAGTGACATTTACTCCACGGCACAAATATTCCTCGCGCTCCCGCGACCACTTCGCCTGGTACTTGAATCCGGCCGAGAGAACGAGCGCATCAAGTTCGGCGAGGGTCATAGAAACCTTTTCCTCAAACTCTATGCGAGAAATCCCATTCGCACTGGTGTCGTCTCCGACCGAGGCCTTGACCACGAGAAGTACCGTGCCGTCTTTGTCACGCGTTCGCACGGAGAAATCCTTAGCGCGTAGGGCGGGGTCGGAAAGCCGCCCCGAAATTTCCGGCGGAAATTTCGGGGCGACAACCTCCACAAGTCTTGCCAAATTCCCATTCTGAAAATAAT
>JANLIP010000029.1 GCA_024654165.1 Candidatus Kaiserbacteria bacterium
TGCAAAATACCTTTATAGGAAATGCTTCGCTATGACAACATTTTCAAAAATCAATCTAATCGGGGGAGCTTCTATCGCGACAGTTTTTCTTCCGTTTACAGCTTCTGCGCTTGCGCTCAATCAAGTTTTGGGATTTTTTAATATCGTTGTCGGATTATTCCTGACCGCAGCAATAGTCTCTTTCGGCGCAGGATTAATCCTTTATTGGACAAGGTACGGCACGTGGCCCCGCGAAGACGCTTTCCCCTTTATGACTTTCGGAATCACGATTCTTTTCGTTCTTAGCGTTCTTTTGGCCGTAATTCATTTTCTCGTTCAAAACACATCAACGGCTCTATACATTATCGCGGTTGTGATTTTCTTCTGTCTCGCGGGAATCATATTATTTTTTATGAAAGCGGGCGGGGGAGACAAGAAAGATGACAGGGGACAGCATTAAAACTCGTACTTTTCCCACGACTTAAGCGAGTAGGCCTGCCTGTTTTTAACGGTTTGAATAATAATGGCGTACATATACACATGTGGGTTTATTGTATTGTGCATTTCTTACCAACTTAAGCGAAAATATCTGCTTGTTTTTGACGGTTAGAGCCATTCTCCCGTCTACAGGTGCCTATCATGACCGATAGGCCGTCAAAAACAACCAGATATTTGAGCGCCCCCCTTATCCACAGCGTCTATTTAAGCCCATTGTGCTTTTCCTGGCACAAGATACCATTGAATTACTTATACATTAATGAAATAAGCCCCACATTTATGCGTGCAAAAATCCTTGGTTTCTCCGCCCTTTCGGCCGTTGTGTTGTTTGCTCCAGTTTTGGCGAGCGCGCAAAACATAATTTCAGTCTTTGCCACACTCACCTACATATTGAATTCCTTAATGGTTCTGTTTATTACTCTTGCCATAGTCGTGTTCTTTTGGGGCTTGGTTAAATACATATTCAATAGACAAGGGGGCGAGAAAGAGGGCGCTGCAGGAGCCTCTCTTATGCTTTGGGGTATTATTGCGCTATTCGTGATGGTATCAATATGGGGAATCATAGGCGTCCTTCGCAATACATTCGGCGTGAATGCCAATACAGGTTCTATCCCGCAGCCTCCGGGGACGACGGTCGTAGGAAGCTTTTTGAACCAAATGTGGCGTTAGATAGGACGTGTGTCTTTCGGGCGCACGAGCCGGAGTTCAACTGGTTGGATATGAATCCCGTTAGAGGCTACGGAAGACGAACTGTATATATGAAACATATATCTCGAGAATTGGTGAGCTCGGTTATCAACGCTAAACTCAGCGCGGTCCGCCGGAGGGCGGACTGCCTCTAACGGGATGAACGCAGCAGGACAGCTCGTAAGCAATTTCGTAACCTACATCATCAACCCGGCGATTCTTTTGATATTCTCGGCCGGGTTCTTTCTCTTTCTCTGGGGACTTGTAACTTTTATTTTCAAGCTTGACGAAGGAGGGGATCACAAAGAAGGAAAGGAGCACATGCTCTGGGGGATTATCGGGATGTTCATTATGGTCTCCGTGGGCGGGATAATGGCCATCCTCAACAACACATTTAGCCTGCAAGCTACAAACCCCGACGTAAACCGGATTCAACAAGTGCTTCCAATTGCAAACTTCGGCGTTACTGGCCGATAGATAAAAAATGGCTTTAGGAAAGTACGCGCAAAGGGCCTACACCCTAGTCTTTTAATTCGAACACGCTGCTCTTTTGCGCCTTTTTCTCTATGCTGGAGTAACGAGAGATTCCATTTTTACCAGCGCTTTTTGCATCCTTAAGGGCCTGATCGGCCTGCTCCATGGCCGTAACAAAACTGGACGCGTTTTCTGTTGATGTAATGCCAAAACTCATTGTAAAGGGGACCCGTTGGCCCTCATATACGACAGATAAGTCCTTTAAAGCCTCCTTAAGCTCTTTTATTTCGTGGAAAGTTTTCTCTTCTGTCATTCCAACGAACCCAATACTGAATTCGTCGCCTCCGAATCTTGCCGCGCAGTCAGCCTCGCGCTCTCTTAGCTTAAGTATTCCGCCTATGGATTTGAGCACTTCGTTAGCTGCCATGTGTCCGTATGTCTCATTGATATTCTTGAAATCATCTATATCAAACATAACGATGGAAATTGCCTTCAAGTACTTATCGCCGCGCCGGAGCTTTGCCCCTCTCTCAATCTTGTCTTTCACGAGTTGAAAACTTTCAAAAGCCTTACTCATGCGTCTGCTAAATTCAGTAACATTTTGCAGACCAGTAAGACCGTCTATGACAGCCAATCCCTCTGCTTTCGTTAGCGCCTCCCTGCTAGAGAACGTAGACATTTCCTGTATATCTACATCAGTCAAATCTGGGCGGGGTCTATTCCTCGGACTTTCTTGCATAGTTCAATTATAACGTTATTAATCTTTTTGTGGGCAGGGGGAGACTCGAACTCCCATCTCTTGCGAGACCAGCTCCTAAGGCTGGCGCGTCTACCAATTTCGCCACCTGCCCATGTCCGCCCACCAGGGCTCGAACCTGGGACCCACTGCTTAAGAGGCAGTTGCTCTACCAACTGAGCTATGGGCGGATAAAAATGCCGAATCAAAATTATACCGCGTTTGCAGTAATTTGGAATCGCTATCAGTATTTCACTTCACACGCACATCGGTATATTCTTTCGTGAACGGCACGCCTTTGTAAGTAGTCCAGAAAAAGTTGACGGCATATTTCACTCCCATTGTTACAAAACCTTCCTTTTGCAAACGCCGGCCCGATGCGAACATTGGGAGGCGAAATGTCCACTTTACAAGGCCGATTTTGCTTATTCGCGTGGCCACATCGGTATCCTCTCCATAAAATGCAATGCTTGTATCGTACCCGCCGATTTTCTCAAGCGCTGTTCGGCGAACAATGAAATTGCCTCCCTGAAGCATTGCGCCTGCATGCAGGATTCGCTGATTCAAAAAATAGAAAAAATATCCAAATGCGTAAAAGATTTTTACCAACACTCGTATAAATAGGGGAAGGTCGTAGTAAATAAAAGGCCCGCTCAATGCGACCAGTTTTGGATTTTCGCTGAATTCTTTCATGACTGTCGGAAGCCATTCCGGCGTGAGCATCGTGTCGGCATCAACGTTGGCTATGATATCTCCGCTTGATGCTGCGTATCCCGCTTGTCGCGCACGCGTAAGCCCTTTGCGGGGCTCATCCACCACGTGCACGCCCTCCATGCGCGACACGACCTCTTTTGTGCGGTCGGTTGAAGCATTGTTGACGACGATAATTTCCGCGTCATACGTCCCTTCGGAAAGCGCACGCTTTATGGATTCCAAGCACCGCGTAATTATCCTTTCTTCGTTGTAAGCGGGGATGACAAAGCTAATTTTCATTACATAGCATTATAACGCGCATCAACTCAAAATATACAAAAGGAAAAGGCGAGCTTGGAGGACGCCTTTTTCTAGGCGGGGGATATATCATCTTCTAATGTCCGGCCGGACACGCTACGATGATATGTCCTTGGATGTTTTCCCAGTACTAGCGAATCGGGGTCCAGTCGTCGGCCTTCGATTTATTGAAAATGGCAAAGTATATTGTCTCAACTGTCCATATAGTCCACAATTTCAACCAGCCGATTTTGTGCGCCCGGCGGGCGCCGTGAAATACCGCGAGCTTAGGGTCAAAAATAGTTCTTCCGACTCTAGAAAGGCGGTAGAAAAAATCGCCGTCCTCGCGCGTTACTAGGTCCTCTCGGAATCCTGTGATTTTCTCAAATGCGCTTCTGCGCACAACCATAATTTTCCCCGATGCTTCGCCTTTGTGTAAAACATTATTCTGCAATCTTGTAATCACATTCAGAAATCCGAACGAAAGCTTGTCGCCCCACGTCTCAATATCCGGCAGAGCTTTTTGCGGTCCGCATACGCCGACTACCCGCGGGTCCTCAAAATGCGCTAGCGCCCGCCGGAAAAATGCCTCGGGCTCCGGAATAAAGACATCGGCGTCAATAAACGCAATAAATTCTCCTTTTGCCGATTTTGCACCGTCGTTTCTGCCTCTTCCCGCCGTGTGCCGCGTGCCCTGAAATACGACCACTTTGTCGGCGCATTGTCCGGCAACTTCAACAGTGCGGTCATGACTGCCCCCGTCCGACACGATTATTTCATTCGGGAGCTTAAGCTCGCGCTTAAGGCGCGCAACCGTTTCTCCTATGACCTTCTCTTCTTCGCGCGCGGGAATTACAATTGAAATCATAAGTTTGGTCACCACTCCTTTTTCGCAAGGTGCGCGCTAATGAATTTGAGGAAATAGAAGAAGGCGATTATACCGGCAACGGCAACCGCTATCTGCAGTTCCTTGGGAACCAAGAAAACGATATCGCCGAAATAGTAGCCGATGAGCATAAGTCCGTATATCCAAATCAGGCCGCCGAGAAAGTTAATCGTGAAATAGCGCGCGAACGGGACCTTAAGCATGCCTGCCGTTATTAAGGTTGCTATAGCAAATCCAAACCCCATGGTGAGCTTTGATATTATAAGAATAGACGTGTGGTGGCGGTTGAATTTGCTCTCGGCCTTTTCAATGATTGCGGGCGTTACATTCACATAGCGCCCCCATCGTTCGGCAAAACGGCGGGCGCCGGAGTATCCGATAACGTACCACATAGTGTCGGATAGGACGTCGCCCAAAAGAAGCGCCCCGTATGCGGGCCAGAACTCCATCACTCCCGAGTGCCACAGAAGCCCTCCCGTCATCATGACGACCGAGCCTTCCGTGAAGCATCCGGCAAAAAGAAGGAAATATTTTGAAGACTCTAGAAAGGAGACGGCATACTGAACAATGTCCATCTGAATAGTATACTATTATTAATACAAATATGAGCGAGAATCCCGATAAAGTCCCTTTTTTCCTGCACCCCAAGCCTCATGCAGAGATTTTACGCCGACATCGCGTGCATTGGGTGCAGAAATCTTTTCAACTCTCTGCAGGGCTTGCCATTCTCCTGTATTTTCTTAGCGTGCTGGTACAAGTGTATGCGATTAATTACGCAACGGAGAGCGCAAGCAATTCGGTTACTGATATTATCCTTTCCAATACGCCGGTATTTGACGTTGCATGGCTTTTTGTTTACGGAATGTTTGCGTTCGCTGGCTTCATTGCGTTTCTTTGCATAACGCATCCCAAGCGCATTCCTTTCACGCTTTATTCGCTGACACTTTTTACCCTTATTCGTTCTGTGTTCGTATCGCTTACGCATCTTAGCCCCTTTCCTGTGCAAACTGTCATTGATTTCGGCACCGCTATAACGAGAATGTTTTTCGGGGGCGACCTATTTTTCTCTGGACACACCGGCGCGCCGTTTCTTATGGCCCTTTTATTTTGGCGCGAGAAAGGATTGCGCTACTTATTTCTCGTCTGGTCTGTTTTCTTTGCGACCATAGTTCTGCTGGGGCACCTGCATTATTCCATTGACGTTCTATCTGCCTACTTCATCACTTACACTATTTATTGCGTCGCAAAGTGGGCGTTCCCCAAAGCCCGCGCGCTTTTTGAATCCGACTCGCCGTTTCAAGAAAAAAGATGAATATAACATGTTCTGGTGGGCCAGGTGGGCATCGAACCCACATCCCTTGCGGGACACGATCTTAAGTCGTGCGCGTATACCAATTCCGCCACTGGCCCTTGCCGTGCTAAAGTACGATAACACAAGAATAGGCCTGGTGGCGAAGGGGTAACGCGGGAGTCTGCAAAACTCTTATGCGCGGGTTCGAGTCCCGCCCAGGCCTCTTGATAGTGAAGCGAAAGAGGCGTGGGAGCGCGCAACCTGCGTTGCGCGCGTCGGGGTCTCGAACGCCGGAGCCATGTCGCGTTAGCGACGGGCGAGGCGGGGCCGGCAGTACTTAGCGCGTTGCGCTTAGTAACTGTGGCCGAGTCCCGCCCAGGCCTCTTGAGAGAAGCGAATAGGTGATGCGGTTTTTACGCAAATCGTATCAATGGGGGCTGATAAAGAAGATAATCTGTTACAAACTTGGCTTTGAAATCCGAAAAGCCCTTCCAACTTCCTGGCTTGCCGGGATGCCAGAAGTAACCCATATTCACATACCGGATTCCATTTTTATGACAGCGCAGAAACCAATCATCAATTAGTCCTGTCATCGTCGGGTCTCTTTTCTCATCCTG
>JANLIP010000048.1 GCA_024654165.1 Candidatus Kaiserbacteria bacterium
CTGCCGCTGAACGTTATGGAACGGCGCCTGGTGTTGGCATATACAACACTCCAGACCCAACGGCGGCTGCCTTTTGCGCAGCAAAGGTCAATACTGGAATGCTTTGCACCTCCACTTCATTTTTTGGTTTGTATTCAGCGCAAGGAGTATGCATGGGAGGGGTGTGTGTTGCGCAAAGTGTAACTGCACTCAACACTGGGATTATAAGCGCAGGAGTGGGTATTGTAAGCGGTGCCGTTAACGGAGTCATCCAGCTCGGCTTAAGGGCGCTGACAGAAAGCATCTCGCCCAGACCTAGCACCGTTCCGACCACCATTCCAAACACTTCAACATATTGCCCGTATGGATACACCGCACAGGGAACTTGCGCAAAGTACGTCCCTCCCGCATCAGGCTCCATCAATACCTCCAGCCAGCTCTTGAATTCGCTTAGAGCCCCAAACGTGAGCGACTCGCTTTTGATTCAGGCGAACAGCGTCACCACTCAATATCCAAATCAAAACTCGGGCACTGTTGTCCCTGCGGCAAACACTGTGCAGGCTCCGCAGTCAGGAACGAAAATCGGAATACAATTGACTTCTACAAGCGCGACTATTCAAGCAGGCGTGCGCGACATAAATCTAAATTTTGAAACGTCCGGATTTTTCGGCTCCAATGCATCTTCGGGCTCGTCTCCGCAGGATTTGATTGCGCGCATTTGCCTCGTGCGCCCATGGCAATCTCCATTGATTGTCGCGGGGACGCCATCGTTGCTATTTGATAACCTTTGTTCCGGCAGATCATTGCGGGTCGGCGTTTTGCCCATAGTTACGCCCCCTGCCCCCGCAAAGACAGTCGCGCCAGCAACCTCGGCGCCAGCGCCTCAACCCAATGTGCAACCTATCGGACCATACATTGCTCCGCAAGTTTCAATATGGGCATCGCCCTCTTCTGTGCCGGTGGGTTCGCGCACGTCTATTTTCTGGACAGCAAAAGGCGTGGACTTCTGCATAGAGACAAGCCCCGACGGAAGTTTCAACGGAACATCTCTGTACGGTTCCGCTTCAACGGTCCCGATTTCAGCGCCGACAGTTTTCACCATTTCTTGCGTTGCGCCAGACGGTTCTCACGTTACTAAATCCGTGACAGTGAACCTCGCTATTTAGCTTTGATTAGTGAAATGACCCGCTCGCTAGAGAAAAGAGCTAGTGTTATATTGCTTGTCGATACCCCCCGTAGCTCAGTGGTAGAGCAGCAGACTTTTAATCTGTTGATGTTGGTCCGATTCCAACCGGGGGGACTAAAAATTAAAGGGGAAGATCAAACGCAATCGCCCCGCTTCCTGTGACAAGAAGTGAGATGCACATTACGAGCGCAAGCCAAGCTGTTCCGCGCGCCACAGGGCGCAAGGATGGTCGCGCTAGCCAGAAAGATATGGCGCACGCTCCCACGAGCGCCCCTATTTGCATTTTGGCGCCAGCGCCTATTGATATCGCGGATATAAACTCAACAAAGGCCAGGTATCGGAAAGAGTTCTCCGCATGCGAGAAATGTTTCCATCCGGCGTAGATAAATACGAGTGCAAGAGCGATGCGAATAAGAAATGCGGATAGAGGCGCTAGAAAAAGAATGTCTGGGAAGACGGAAAGCATTTTTGAATAGTAAGCAGGAACTAGGCATTAGGCAATAGGCAGAAATTAATGATAAGGTTTTTGGGATGCGAACAAAGATTGCAGTGCTCTTGCACAATATCCGGAGTACCCACAATGTGGGTTCTATATTTCGCACTGCAGAGGGCGCAGGCGCAGAAAAGATATATCTTTCCGGATACACGCCCCACCCGCTAGATCGTTTTGGCCGAGTGCAGAAAGATATCGCGAAAACGGCGCTCGGAGCGGAAAAAATTCTGCAATGGAAGCAATGCCCGTCTCCATCTTCTGTCATAACGAAGTTAAAGAGAGAAGGGTGGGAGATAGTCGGGGCGGAGCAAGATAAAAGAGCGATTGATTATCGGAAATTTCGTTTGAGCAAACCGACGCTATTTATTTTTGGCAACGAGGTGCGCGGAATTCCGCCGACAATTCGCGCGCGGTGCGACGCTCTGATTGAAATTCCCATGCACGGTGCAATGGTTCGACAGGCTCACCACTCGCGCCATACAAAGCGCGGGAAGGAATCGCTCAATGTATCGGTGGCTGCCGGCATCATCCTCTTTGCATTTCCTAGAAGCTAGAACCTAGTCCCTAGAACCTGTGCTTTAGTACGTCAGCACATCCACAGTACGCCCTTCGTTATCCAAAAGTCGTATTATGTCGTGCCCTTGTTGCCAGAGCTTGCCGTTTGCATTCAGATATATGCGCCAAACATTGCTTGCAAAAGATGAACTGGCGCGGTTTCTTTGCACGCATCCGTTGTAGGAAAGATTGTCTTGTGCAAATGCTCGGCAGTTTGGCGAGACATCGGGCGGGATATTGTTAAGCGGGGTTTCGCACTGCGGAATCGCTGGAAGAAAATCAAAGCAAGCCTGCCCGTATGCTTTTAAATTGTCTGACGTCATAGGAAGAATGGACGCGGTTTCCGGGCATGTATTTGAAAGGGCTGGCGTAAAGTTCTGCATTTGCGAGAGATATCCGATGCAGACATTTTCGCGGAAAGAAACTCCTACGGGCGAGAACCCGGAATTCAGAACGACATATTGCCCAGGCTCCAGCTGGACATATCCGGCATTGTTCACTGTTCCCAATAAAAACGGCGATGCCGCAATTGGTATATAGGCGCGAACTCCAGAATACGCGCTTTGTACTGACCAGCCCTTTAGATTAATCGGAGCAGTATTTGCAGAAACCGCCGAGATTTCTAAATATTCTGCGGATACCGTAGGGCCCGCAACTCCTCCTCCGCTTACTATGCGCACTTGCCCGACATACGGAGAGGGACTCCCAAAAGTCTTTGCATCACTGCCCTGCGACCCGGAATTATCTTGTGCTGGCGAGAAATTACTGCCCGCATCATTTCCTCCTGGGATGCCTGCCCCTGTCGGCATTTCCGGTTGCCACGGAAGGCGAAGCGTTGCACCCGTTGAAGTGCCGTGAAAGAAAACGAAGTCAATAAGGTTTGTGAAAGCACCGGCTTGATTCTTGGCTTTGCTTATTCCTCCAGACCATATCCAGACGGCGAGAAAGATGATTATAAGAGAGAACAGCAGCGCCCAGAGGATTTTCTTGACCATAGAGACTTTAGATTCTAATTATACATGTTTCTTACCATCCAAAAGTGACCTTATTTCCTCACGTGCGACCTCGGCATCACTCCATGGAATTTGCCCGCCATTTGCCACACAGATGCAGGGGTCCGTGCCTTTTCCTGTGATTAATACAGCGTCGCCCGGGTGCGCGCGCGAAAGCGCGCTTCTTACAGCCTCGCGCCTATCCATAATAATCAGCGGCTTCCTTTTTGTTCCGCTTGCTACCTCGTCTATTATCGCGCGCGGGTCTTCGTCATAAGGGTCTTCATTGGTGAGAATTACCTCATCGCAAAACTTATCGGCGATTCCGCCCATGACGCGGCGCTTCCATGTGTCGCGCCCGCCTCCTGTTGCTCCGAGGACGCAGATTTTGCGAAGCTTGCCGTATGCGCCATAAAGAGCCTCCAGAGAATCGGGCGTGTGCGCGTAATCAACTACCACCGTGAAATTCTGTCCTTCTTTAATCTCCTCGGCACGCCCTGGAATAAGGCGCAGTTTAGAAAGAGCCGACGCAATTTCTGCGGTGTTCACTCCAAGGGCGCGCGCAAGAGTTGCCGATGCGAGAGCGTTTTTCAGAGAAAATTCTCCCGGCAAATTCACTGCAATATCAGTTCCGTCAAAACGAAAGTGGCCGCCGGTAGTGGCGGCATCTGTAGACGAGCCGCCCCGCTCGTCTGCCGACCACGGTTTAGAGGTTCCAAGAGAAAACGAGAGTACTTGCTCCACGGGAAGAACCAAGTACCGCGCGCCCTCTTTGTCATCTGCATTTGCCACCATTATGCGCGGGCGCTTGCGGGAACGCGCGAGTTCGCGCGCGATTTCAAATTTCGCGTCCGCATATTTTTCGTACGAGCCGTGCGATTCAATGTGCTCTGGAGCAAGGTTGGTAAAAATGAGCGCATCCAAATCAATGAATCGGTGGCGATGCTGGACGGCGCCCTGGGAAGTCATCTCAAGAATTGCGATAGTACATTTGCTTTGCCCCGCGTCTGATAAAAATCTTTGAATGAAAAATCTGCCGGGCATCGTCATGCGCATAAGGTTCGGCTCGGATTTCTCACCGACCTTTACTCTTATAGAATTTAATAAAGCGGTTTTGTGCCCAGCCTCCTCAAAGATTGTATTTAGCATCTCTGTCGTGCTTGATTTGCCTTTGGTTCCCGTTACGCCTATGACGATAAGCCGGCGAGAGGGAAATCTATACAAGACAGCACCGATGAACGCGAGTACAAAATGATAAAAGGACAAAAACTGCTTCGGAATTATATTCTCAAGCATTTGTTTCAACTTACGCATTGTATTTTCTTTTGCCTAATGCCTAGTGCCTATTGCCTACGATTTTGAGCGCTTCGCGCAAGCGGTCGTTGCTGTTTACCACGCT
>JANLIP010000052.1 GCA_024654165.1 Candidatus Kaiserbacteria bacterium
GACCGACGCCCTGTTCGCCACCGCCCGCGGCGGCCCCATGACACGCCAGGCCTTCTGGCACAACCTAAAGAATCACACGCGCAGGGCCGATATCAAGACGAAGCTATCGCCGCACACCCTGCGCCACGCCTTCGCCACGCATCTGCTCAACCACGGCGCGGATTTACGAGTAGTCCAAATGCTCCTCGGCCACGCCGATCTGTCTACAACCCAGATTTATACTCATGTTGCGCAAGCGAGATTGAAGACGCTGCACGAACAGCATCATCCGAGAGGGTAGGGTGTCGCGCGCCTTGCGCGCGATTCTCAAAAACTAATTGCGGGTTGCTCCGCCCCGCACCCCGGGTGACTTTTGTTTCGGCAAAAGTCACCAAAACCACTCCCCCCGAATGGCGCGAAATCCCCCTGCGCTTCGCGCCTCGGTATCGGCGGTCGCCCGACAGGACATCCCTGTCCTGGCGTGCGATCAGCGTGATCCCTCACGCTGCCCTTCGGCCGCTCGGCCCGAGGCTGGCGATGCTCGGGCGCGCCATACGGAGTTTGAAAAATACCAAGCATCTCTATATCTTTTCAAGAACCCTGATCCGAATGGCACTTACTTAGCGCCAACTCCGTGACAACCACGGTATGTAGCCCGGATGGAGCGTAGCGGAATCCGGGAATAGATGCTGTTGCCGGTCGTTTTCCCCGCATTTCGCTATCGCTTCATGCGGGCTACGTGTTGTGTCTTAGGCTGCCTTGGTGCGGTATTTTCGATCAAAGGTGCTTAAGTAAGTGCCATTCAACCCTGATCCCTTGATTCGCCAGTTACAGATAGAAACAGAATATTGCGCTACTATTTGGCGGTTTATGCAAAGACCTTCATTGCAGTTGCCCATCACGCTTATTTCTTTCAAGCAAGGAGACAGGTTTATGATTCTCGACGTCGGCACAGAAAATGAGAAACAACTCAATCGAAACAATAGAGTTCTAGTATTAGTTCGTGGTGGTGTAGCTGAGATATTCTCTGACGACTCGTCACAAGTTTTCATGCTTGATTACGATAATGAGCCAAATGGATCGATTCCTGACAGATTTATCGATCTGCTGTCATTGCGCAGATGAATCTACTGCTCCCGTGGACAATCACTGCCGCATATCGTAGCCCGTCACAACGGGTGCGAGTTGCGACAGAACGCTGGGTTGAGGACAATTTGTTTTGTCCATCCTGCTTTTCAGACATTACAAAAACTCCCAACAATACTCGTGCTCTCGATTTCCTATGTTCACGCTGCGATTTGTCGTTCGAACTAAAAAGCAAAAAGGGTCGTTTCGGCCATAAAGTTGTTGATGGGGCTTATAGTTCCATGATGGGTACTGTAACCAGCAACACCCAGCCGAATTTTTTCTTTTTAGGCTATAACGATAGCCACCGTGTCGAAAATCTATTTTTAGTACCGAAACGTTTCATTTTTTCCAAGATAATCGAGAAACGAAAACCTCTTCAAGAGAGCGCGCGACGATCTGGTTGGATCGGCTGTAATCTGAATCTTTCTCTTGTACCGCGCGAGGGCAGGATTATTTATATCAAGGAAAAACAGATCGTACCTCGGAAGATCGTAAACACACTATGGAATCAAACCACGTTCCTAGATACCGTTAGCTTAACGTCGCGCAGCTGGTTAATTGTAACCATGAATTGCATTGATGAGATTGGTAAACCTGTTTTTACCATTGATGAGGTTTACAAATTTGCCCCTAAACTACAGACGCTTTTTCCGAGAAATCGAAATATTAAAGCTAAGCTACGCCAGCAGCTCCAGGTATTGAGAAATAGAGAATGGTTAACTTTCCGCGGGAACGGCATTTATCAAAGAGGTTCTTAGGGTTGCATATTCAGTTTAATTTTCATATTTGAGCAACTACTGCTTTGTTCAGACGCGTTCCGTGAGGAGCCAAAGTCAGCTAAGGTTTCAGTTGCTCAGACCCCGTAGCGCGCGCCGAGTACCGCAGACCCACCGGGAGCATTCAAGCGAGACCGTGTTCGAGCCCGAGGCGCGTTGTGTGCGCCCGGCGAGTTGGTCGAGCGCCCGGTAGGGCGAGGGTGAGGCGGAGTATTCATGGAAGTCCGGTGGACTTCCATGCCGCCGAACGGGTGCGCCGCGGATCGGCGCACCCCGGGTACGAAGGGAGAAGTCGCGCGCTCCGGGGGGAGTGGTTTTGGTGACTTTTGCCGAAACAAAAGTCACCCAGGGTGCGGGGCGGAGCAACCCGCAATTAGCTTTTGAATCGCGGGCGATGCCCGCTCGACTGATTTACTACCTGGATTCCGGATCGCGGGCCCCCGGCTTTCGCCGGGGCGGCGGCTTAAAGCCGCGCCCTTGTCCGGAATGACGACAAAGACAAAAGCCGCCAAAGGCGGCTTTTGATCATTTACTAACTGGGCCCCGGCTTCCGCCGGGGTGACGACCTTAATGATAGGCCGACCTATCTATCTGCTCCTGATCGACATCCACATCAAACACCTCCACCCCCGGAA
>JANLIP010000034.1 GCA_024654165.1 Candidatus Kaiserbacteria bacterium
CCCGAAGAGTTTGGGCGAGAAAGAACTGTGCGAAAGAATTAAGGATGTATCCATACTGGGCATACGCTCAAAAACAGAGGTTACAAAAAAGGTCTTGGAGAATGCGCCTCGGCTCATGGCTATAGGCGCATTCTGCATCGGTACAAACCAGATTGACCTCGCGGAATGCGCGAAGCGCGGCGTTGCGGTTTTTAACGCCCCTTTCAGCAATACCAGAAGCGTCGTGGAACTGGCAATCGGAGAAATGATAATGCTGATACGCAATGTTTTTGATAAGAGCGTAAAAATGCACAGGGGAGAATGGGACAAATCCGCAAAAGATTCATACGAGCTTCGGGGAAAGAAACTCGGCATCATAGGCTACGGCAATATAGGCGCCCAGCTTTCTGTAGTCGCAGAGTCGCTCGGCATGAAAGTTTATTTCTACGACTTGGTGGAGAAATTAGCGCTCGGAAATGCAATCAAATGTTCTTCAATGAAAGAACTGCTAAAGAAATCTGATATTGTCACCATTCACGTGGACGGTAATCCGAAAAATACCAACCTGATGAGCGACAGGGAATTTAGAATGATGAAAAACGGCGCCATTCTCATCAACTTAAGCCGAGGATTTGTCATAGATTTCAAGGCTCTAACAAAACACATACAAAGCGGAAAAATAAAGGGCGTAGCCGCCGATGTATATCCGCATGAGCCGAGAAGCAACGACGAAGCTTTTGTCTGCGATATTCAGAACATGCCAAATGTAATCCTGACTCAGCACATCGGAGGCATTACACAAGAAGCGCAGGAGAATATAGCGCAATTTGTCTCTTCCAAACTATGCGATTTCGTGAATGCGGGGAACACCTATTTGAGCGTCAATATTCCCAATATCCAGCTTCCTGCACAGGGGAAAGCTCATCGCCTTATACACATCCATTACAATATGCCGGGAATTCTCGCGAACATAAACGGAATTCTCGCGAAGAACAACGTGAACATATTAGGACAGTATCTTAAAACGGACGAACAGATCGGATATGTGATTACCGATGTTAGCAGAAAATATGACAACAAGATTATGAGCGAGCTTAAGAAAATCCCGCACACCATAAAGTTTCGAGTCCTCTATTAAGATGAGAAATATATTCTTTACAGTGGGGCCTACGCAGACTCATCCTAGCCTGGGGAAGTTTTTGAATGACGGTCTCAAAAAAGGCATTTATTCCATCTCTCATCGCGGGCGCGAATTTGGCGAGATTTTTGCACACACGGTATCTTCGCTAAAGAAATTGCTGAATGTGCCCGTAGATTTCCACGTGTTTTTCATCGGTTCCGCTACCGAGGCAATGGAATTGATTATAGAAAATTGCGTAGAGGACAAAAGTTTTCATTTTGTAAACGGCGCCTTTTCCAAGCGCTTTTTCCAAACAGCGCAGGAGCTTCGCAAACACCCTAATGCGCGCATAGCGCAGTCTGGGGAGGGCTTTGATTTCGCAAATGTAAAAATCCCCAAATATTCAGAGCTTGTAGGATTCACGCAGAATGAAACTAGTACGGGCGTAAAGATTGAGATGGCGGATATACGAGCATTGAAGAAAAAGAATCCCGATAAGCTTTTTGCAGTAGATATTGTTTCTGCAACCCCGTACGCGCCAGTTGATTGGGGCGCGGTTGATTGCGCTTTCTTTTCTGTTCAAAAGGGATTCGGAATGCCTTCTGGCATGGGTGTTGTGATAGCGAATGATAGGTGCATCAAAAAGGCAGAAAAACTGCATGGCAAAGGCATGAATATAGGGAGTTTTCACAGCTTTCCTACGCTTCTCAAATCCGCGCGTAAGAATCAAACGCCGGAGACGCCTAATGCGATGGCAATATATATCTTGGGGCGCATATGCGATTCCTATAATAAATACGGGCTGGATAAAATCAGAAAAGAAACGGAAATTCGGGCCGGGGCTATGTACGATTTCTTTGATAAACATTCCGCATATAAACCGTTTGTGAAGAATAAAAAGTGGCGGTCAAAAACAGTTGTCGTATTTAACACTCCGAACGGCTCCGCTCCCGTCATCAAACGCCTGCAGGATAATGGATATATTGTTGGCGCGGGATACGGCGAATTTGAATCGCATCATATAAGAATCGGCAACTTCCCGATGCATAAGATAAGCGACGTAAAAAAGATAATAAAGTTAGTCTGACTAACAGAGGTTAGTCAGACTAACAGAGGTTAGTCAGACTAACGGGGTTTGACTAACGGGGTTTACTGAAGCAGTTTGCTTTTGAGGAGTCCGACTGTACCATTGCCCTATGAACGGGAAACGCCGTAATGGGCATAATCAGAATTCCAAGAAAGTTGCGGTGTTTGATGTGGACGGCACCATATTCCGCTCCAGCCTGCTCATTTCTCTTGTGGACCGGCTTATTCAGAACGGCGTGTTTCCGAAGAATGCGGAGCGCGTATACGATCGTGCCCGCACGCGCTGGCTGGATCGCGAAGGGGATTATGAAGAATATATTCAGGCAGTTATTACTGCATTCCAGAAACATTTGAAAGGCGTCCACTACAGCGTTTTGGCGGACGCGGCGGAGGAGGTGGTAGACGTGCAGGAGAGGCATGTGTATCGCTACACTCGCGACTTGCTCGCGGAGCTCAAAAAGAAAGGATATTTCCTGCTTGCGGTTTCGCATTCCCCGAAGACAATTCTAGACAAATTCTGCCCGCGCCTTGGTTTTGACAAAGTATACGGCTCTATCTACGAGATCGGCCCGCAGGAATGTTTTACAGGAGAAATAACCGATGCGCATCTTATTTATAACAAGGCAAATATCGTTAAGCGCGCGGTTGAAAAGGAAAATCTAACCCTTGAAAATTCAATCGGCGTGGGGGACACGGAATCCGACATTTCTTTTTTGGAAATGGTAGCCAAGCCGATTTGCTTTAATCCGAATCAAAAACTGTACCGCTACGCAAAGCGGATGGGGTGGAAAGTGGTGGTAGAGAGGAAGGATGTTGTGTATGAGTTCTAGCAAACCAATAATGCGATATATCGCACTATTAAACTAATTTACCCAGGACGGTCCTAGGCGGATTCAGGAGCGCCAGCGCCGGATTCCTCCAGCATCTTTTTCTTGGCAAAATATACGCGTAATGTAAATGCCGGAAACATGGCGAAACCAGGGATTTCCTCCACCAGTATTGTTACAAGCGTCCAGCCGATATTAGAGCTTGAGAATATGTTTATGCCGGTTACGGCTCCGCCAACCCACAGTAAAATTGCAGTGATAATCCCGGTCACAAAATTCACGCCCGGGATAAAACTCGCTAAGTCTCCGATGACGGCGATAGTGTACATGCGCTTATATGCTAACAATCACCGGAATCACGATTGGTCGTTTCATAGTACGGCTCAATAGGAATTTAGAGACTGATTCGGCGAGGTCTTCGCGCGCGGCGTCTAAGTCTCCGGCTCGCGGATTTTGCATCGCGCGTTCTACGCTCTTCCTGATGATAAGGCGCGTCTGGTCCATGAGCTCTTTGTTGTCGCGCAAATAGACGAATCCGCGCGAGATTATGTCTGGCGACTTGTGAAGTTTGCCGGTGCGCCTGTCAATCGTCGCGACGACGACGCAGAATCCTTCTTGGCCGAGCGCCTTTCTGTCGCGCATCAAGACATCGCTTAATTGAGAAACAGTGTTGCCTTCAACGACGCGCATTTCTGCCGGCGCCTTTACTGCGAGCTTCACGATTTTCTCTCCGCCCCCTTGAATTTCAATCACCGAACTGTTATCGGGAACAATAATATTATTTGCGGGAACACCCATTTCCTCGGCAAGGTCGGCGTGCACGCGAAGCATGTAGTGATAACCGTGTATAGGAATAAAGAATTTCGGCTTTATTTGCTTGTGAATCCAAGCAGCTTCTTCGCGGTTGCCGTGGCCGGAGGCATGCACATCGCTCGCGTGGTAGGTGATGATGTGCGCTCCCTGGCGCGAGAGATTGTCTTTCAATTTCTGCACCGCGCGTTCGTTCCCTGGGATTACCGAAGAAGAAAGGACAACGGTGTCTGTCGGCTGAAGGCGGATATGCTTATGCGTCTTGTTGCCGATGCGAGCGAGCGAGGCAAATTCATCGCCCTGCGCGCCAGTGGCCAAAATTATCAGATTCTCTTGCGGATATTGCGCCATATTCTCAACCGCGATGACCGTATCATCTTTGTATTTGATTAGGCCTATCTCGCGAGC
>JANLIP010000057.1 GCA_024654165.1 Candidatus Kaiserbacteria bacterium
GCGAGCGCGAAGAAAGATAGGAGTGCCTACAACGCACTCCGCGCCGCACAGGCGGATGTACATGCACATGGTAATCTGCCCATTCCAAAAAAGATTCGAAATCCGGTTACCAAACTGATGAAGGAGTTGGACTATGGGAAAGGGTATGAGAAGTACGATGAGGAGAGCTACCTACCCGATAAATTAAAAAAACGGAAATACTTAAAATGAGTATCCTTGCCCCGTTTGAACGCAAGTCCTCGAGCTTTCTAATGGGGTGCCCGACAAATTAAAGAAAAAGAAGTACCTGAAATAAAATCAAAAGCCCCCGATGGATTGGGGGCTCTCGCAAGTCGCCGACGATTCTTACTCGATCAGACCGCCGGCATTAACATACGCATGACCGAGGTGGCGACGGATGGCGTCTGGCTGACATTTGGTCATTTTCCGAAGCCAGACCCTTATGTTGTCCTTGTCTTCACTTCGATTGCCATCCGGCGCATATGTACGCATTGCGTTGAGCACTGCGTCCACATCCTCTTTCGGCATTTCGAAGTAGAACCCGGGCCGCGTCTCTGGGTAGGAATTTTTCTTGCGTCTGGCAGTTTCTGCCGCAAAAAGAAAAGCCTTCTTAACGACAGTTTCGGCGCTGCACACATCACATAGAAACCAGAACGCCCTCTCGCCTAGATTGTCGTCCACGCCGCCCCAGAGTTGTGCCGCAAGCAGAAATATTTGCTTTTTGGTTTTTTGCATCCGATTCACCTGGACGAGGCGGTGGCCATTGCCGGTCCCCCAATCGTAAAGTGGAAACCTCCAATAGGCATCCCGCATTCCTTCAAAGAGCCGAGTTCCAATAGCGCAGGATTTATCGTACGAATCTTTGTAGTCTGCTCTCCCGAACATTCCCGCGCGACTGAAGTAGTGCTCATTATGGCGGAGAAACATTTGGAAGTTGTCCAGAAGGACCGATGCAACGTCATCGTTGCCGTGTATACCAGCGAGGATGAAGGCTTCCATAAGTACGGTCAGTCTTTCTTCATCGGACAACCGTAGCAAGAATTCGCCGGCCAAGAAATCAGCGGGTAATCCCGTTGACAGGGAGTCCCGCGAAAAGATTCCCTGGTACATAAGTCCGCTACCTTGGATCGAGTCGCCGTCGGGGTGATGATTTGCAATTTTCAGACTGCTTAGTGCGTTCATGACATCTCCTTTTGTGCGTACACAAGAGTCTACCCTTCCGCCCTTGAGCGTTCAGATAGGGGTTAACAACAAAGAACAGCCGGCCTTGGCCAGCTCCAGGAATATATACATAATAGCGAGTACTGTAAAGGAAAAAATCCGTAAGGTAAAAACAAATGCGGCGCCGAGAGGCGCCGCATTTGTTTTCGCACAGAAACCGGAACTATGGTTCTGACGGATCGTTGCGTCGCATACTACTTCACTGCGTCCTTGAGCGCCTTTGCGGCGCGGAACTTCGCGGTGCGCGAAGCATTGATGTGAATCGTCTCACCGGTTCTGGGATTCCTGCCCTGGCGTGCCGGGCGCGCCTTCGTTGCGAAGATGCCGAGGCCGGCGATAGATACTTCGTCCCCTCCCTTGAGGCCGTGGACAATGGAGTCGATGACGGTCTCGACGGCGCGCTCTGCATCAGCTTTTGTCGTGCCGAGCACTCCGTGAACTTTATCTACGATATCTGCCTTGTTCATGAGTTTCTGTTATTTGTTAATCCCCACGACCTCAT
>JANLIP010000071.1 GCA_024654165.1 Candidatus Kaiserbacteria bacterium
CGCGTGGATGAGCCGACGGCTTCCAGCATTACAGGAAACGATGCTCCGGCATACAATCCCGGCAAGGCATTAACTTCCAACAGATACGGGCCGCGGCGCGTATTTATGATGTCGGCGCGCGAAAAATGCGAGAGGCCTAGCGCGCGGTGCGCCGAGCGCGCCAAATCCTCAATCGCCCTCTTTTCTTCTTGCGTGAAATTGCTGGGGCACACGTGCTCGGCTGAAGCCTCTTCGTGATGAGATGAGTCTAGAAATCGAGCGCCATCCGGAATCCGAACGTGCGCGGGAGGCAATGCATATAATTCTTGCCCGCGAAAATCTTCTATGGTGCCCGCACTCACTTCATCTCCGCGAATATATTCCTCCACAATAACGGCTCCGAATTCATCCAAAACGTCGCCTATTGCATCGGGCAACTCAAGTAAATTCAAAACGAATATAACTCCGTGTGACGCGCCTTCGCTCGCCGGCTTTGCAATATACGGCGGGCCAAATTGCGAAAAAACCGCCTGCGCCATTTCGCCCGTGGTCAGCTCGTTCTCCAGATTGAACGAGACGGCGCGCGGCATCCGCAGACCCGCTTCCTGCAAAATCTCCCGTGCGCGGATTTTATTAAGCGAGAGTTGGGAGCCCCCTGCGCGCGAGCCTGTGTATGCGACGCCCGATCTATCAAGCAAGCGCTGGACTGTTCCGTCCTCGCCCACTCCTCCATGCAAACCGTTGATTACGATGTCTATTTGCGCGAGTGCGCGCGGAGCTTCCATGGGAATCCCGCGCGAGTGCCACACGCCCGATTTATCCACGAGGATATCCCGCGTATCGTATTTATTTTCCGGAAGAGCAGAAAGAATATTTGCACCCGTTTTCAGCGAAAGATTATATTCCTTGGATGTCCCCCCGCGTAAAACGCCGACGATAATGCGCGACATTGTGGAATTATATCACGTGCCCTTCGTAGCTTTAGCGAAGTAGGGTCTGTCTATGCCGCCTCTTTCTGTGATAACTGATCGCAAACCGGTGCGCCTCTTGGTTGGCGAGCAAGATATCTTTCTCATATGCTGAAATGGCTTTTGCATCGCCTATCAATCGCTCCGGCTTGTGAAATTCGTTTTTAACTACCGCCACTACAGGAATTGCGATACCGGCATCTTTGAGCATGTTTGTCGCCGCCCGCAATTGCGCCGTGCTTCCGTCCACCACAAACACGCGCGGGAGAGGCCACTCACTGTGCGCGAGCCTGCGCGAGAGCACCTCTTTGAGCGCACCCACGTCGTCATTTCCCGCTGTTTTGATTTTGAATTTCCTGTACGACTCTTTCTCCGGCTCGCCGTTATTTACAACCGTCATCACCGCCACTGTCTCCGCCCCTCCCGTATGCGCCACATCGTATGCCTCAATCCGCAATGAACGACTTCGCCCGCCTGCGCCGAGGCTTCGGCGGGCAGGTAAGTCGTTCATATTGTCGGATTTGATGAGCGATACATCGTGAATATGCTCCAGTGCAGAAATCTGCCGGCGAAGCTCCTGCGCCTTTTCGTAGTGCTCCGCTTTTGATTCAGCACGCATTTCTTTCTCCAGCGTCCGCTTCAGTGTTTTTATTTTTCCCGAGAATAGCGTTTTGATGTGGCGAATTGTGCGTGCGTATTCACTTTTACTCATTTCTCCACTGCACACCCCCGGACACAATCCAATCTGCCGGTTGAAGCATGGGCTACATCCGCTTTTACTTTTGAGGCCCTTTTCCTTATATGCTAATTCGCGCGAATAAGCATATAAGGAATCTTTGGAAATGACGCATGGGATGCACTTATCTCTAAACGGGAATATTTTGCGGACAATTTTCAGCGCTTCCTTCAATTGGAGCCCGTGCGGGAATGGGCCGAAAATAGCCTGTGGCTTGTAGCTAGTAGCCGGTAGCTTAAACAACTCACGACCGCGGACAATAAGCACGCGCGGGAAATCTTCTTTTGTTATGACGAGGTAGTTGTAGCTTTTGTCGTCTTTTTCGTCGGTGTTGTACTTTGGCTGATGCTGTTTGATTAAATTTGCTTCAAGAATCAGTGCTTCAAGAACTGAATCCGTTTTTTTCCACGAGATAGACTTTGCTTCCTCAATCATCGCCACAATGACGCTACTGCGCGCATCTCCAAGGCCGGTGGAGAAATAGCTCCGCACGCGGTCGCGAAGCGATGTAGCCTTTCCTATGTACAGGATTCGTTTACCGGATTTAAAGAAATAAACGCCAGGGCTATCCGGTAGCTTGAATTTACTCAATTCTTTGCGGGTCATGCTGTGAGTATACGAAAAATGCCCACGTGTGCGCGATTGACATATCTCCCTGTGTGTGTATTAATGCTTTTTCTGCTCTTTGAATCTTGAGGGGCTTATAACCAGGAGACGGAAGATGAGTACAGATCTAAAACCGGCCCACGATGTGTTGTTGGAGATGGCCAATGACACCTGTAATGACCTGAAAGCGGTTAAGAAGAAAATGGACAGCGGCGAAAGTTTATTCGTCGACGCACAGGAACTTTATTATATGTTTGCCGGAAGGACTGCCCTGCTCGTTGGCCTTATGGGTGCACTGGAAAAGATGATCATACCGGTGGTCGCCCTCGATGCAGTGGTCAAGGCATTGAACAAGCTCGGCTATGTGCATGCGGCCATCTTCCTCGCAGCCAGGACGCTGGATGAGCGGCGGCGGCAAGTCGCCGTGTCTGCGCCGACAATCAACACGGCGCACAGCTCGCGCGCTTTCGAGGCAAGCCCTCCGTGGAACCCTGAT
This sequence comes from Candidatus Kaiserbacteria bacterium, assembly GCA_024654165.1. GTDB lineage: Bacteria > Patescibacteriota > Minisyncoccia > Phycocordibacterales > UBA2100 > UBA10103. The sequence continues at coordinate 2,786 of JANLIP010000071.1, forward strand.
GCCAGGGCACCCATGCAATGATCGGCATTGCGCCGCGCCAAAGAGACATCGCTTCGTCTCCCAGGCGCGGCGATTCTCTTTTAAATATCCACAGCTAATCGGGATTTGCCCTATTCCGAAGCAGGTGTATAATCTACTTTTAATGAACCTCCAAGAGTGCACAAAGAAGAACACCCACCCGGGTGTATTTTTCTACTCTCCTTTTTTGCCCGCGATAAGCGGGCTTTTCTCTAAATGGTCGTGTACCCGCAAATCGGGATTTCGTAAGTCCCGATATCGGGACTTACGAAATCCCGATATCTCACAATTATGAAATTAACTCTCAAAGACGGCACGGTGTTTGAGGGCAAAAGCTTTGGCGCGAATGTGCCTGCTTCCGGCGAAGTCGTTTTCAACACGGGCATGGTGGGCTATGTGGAAACTCTCTCCGACCCCTCATACGCGGGGCAAATCCTCGTATTGAGTTATCCGCTTGTCGGCAACTACGGCGTGCCCTCCTACGCTAAAGCTACGGAGGGTAAACCTGTACATCCTCCGTTTGAGTCCACTAAAATCCAAATAGCGGGGCTTGTCGTCGCAGAGTATTCAGAAAATTACTCTCACGCGGATGCGCGCGAATCTCTATCAGAGTGGCTAAAACGCTCAAAGGTTCCGGCAATCACCGTCGTTGATACGCGCGCTCTTACGCAAAAACTACGCGAGCACGGCGTGATGTTGGGCGTCCTAGACGCCAATCCTATCAATACCGCGAGGCTACACCTCGCGGTATCTAGAAAGGAGAGATTCACTGACCCCAACGAAGAAAATCTCGTCGCGCGCGTCAGTATCAAAAAGCCGGAAACCTACGGCCCCTCGACTTCGCTCGGGACAAGCAATGTCAAAACAATAATTCTCGTGGACTGTGGGATGAAAGAAAATATTTTGCGCTCGCTCGTGCGGCCCGAAACAAAAGTCGTGCGCGTTCCGTGGGATTACGACTTCACGAACGACAAGTATGACGGCATCGTAATTTCAAACGGCCCCGGCGACCCGCAAATGTGCGAGGAGACAATCGCAAATCTGAAACGAGCAATGCTCCACGACAAGCCGATGTTGGGCATATGCCTTGGGAATCAACTTCTCTCACTGGCAGCCGGCGGGAGCACATACAAATTGAAATACGGTCATCGTTCCCAAAATCAACCGTGCATAGATTCTGAAACACGCCGTTGCTACATCACATCACAAAATCACGGGTACGCCGTTGATCCGAAATCACTTCCCTCCGATTGGAAGGTTTGGTTTACCAACGCAAATGACGGAAGCGTTGAGGGTATAAGGCACAGAGTTAAACCGTGGCGAGCAGTGCAATTTCATCCTGAAGCCAGCCCCGGACCCACAGACACGGCTTGGATTTTTGATGACTTCCTGAAATCGCTCGCAAAATAATATGCCAAACGCACTAAAACCAAAGACAGTTCTTCTCCTCGGCTCCGGAGGGCTTAAAATCGGTCAAGCCGGCGAATTTGATTATTCCGGCACGCAGGCTATTAAAGCTCTTAAAGAAGAGGGCGTGCGCGTAGTGCTCATGAATCCTAATATCGCCACCGTGCAGACAGACGAGGGACTTGCCGACGCAGTGTATCTTTTGCCTCTTACCTTGCAATTTGCGCTTCAAGTAATAAAGAAAGAACGGCCAGATGCGATACTGCTCGGCTTCGGCGGGCAGACCGCGCTCAATCTCGGCCTTGAACTGCAGGAGAAAGGAATCTTAGCGAAATACAAAGTGCGCGTGCTGGGAACTCCTGTGTCGGTCATCAGAGACACCGAAGACCGCGAACTGTTCGTGAAGCGTTTGCAGGAAATAGATGTGAAAACCGCGCGAAGTTTTGCCGCGAGAAGCATTGCCGATGCGCGGAAAGCCGCGGAGAAAATCGGCTACCCCGTGATGGTACGTGCAGGGTTTGCGCTCGGAGGCCTCGGCTCCGGCATCATCCGAACGCCTGCGGAACTCTCGCACAGGCTAACTGAAATATTCAAATCCAGCCCGCAGGTTCTGATTGAAGAAGATTTATGCGGATGGAAAGAGGTGGAATATGAAATCGTGCGCGACCGTGCGGACAACTGCATATCCGTCTGCAACATGGAGAACATTGACCCGATGGGAATTCACACGGGCGAAAGCATCGTGGTCGCTCCTTCACAAACTCTTTCAAATGAGGAGTACCACCGTCTGCGCGAAATCGCGATTAAAACAATCCGGCATTTGGGCGTTGTCGGCGAATGCAACATTCAGTACGCGCTTCACCCTAAAACCGGCGACTATCGCGTGATTGAAGTGAATGCACGCCTATCACGTTCCTCGGCACTCGCTTCAAAAGCGACGGGCTATCCGCTCGCGTTCATCGCCGCAAAACTCGCGCTTGGGTTCACTCTGCCGGAACTGAAGAACTCCGTCACAAAAACAACGACCGCGTGTTTTGAACCGGCGCTTGATTACATCGTACTGAAGATGCCGCGCTGGGATTTAACGAAGTTTGAAAATGCGATTACGCAAATCGGAACAGAGATGAAAAGCGTCGGCGAAGTGATGGCTATTGGAAGAAGTTTTGAGGAGGTACTTCAAAAAGCGATTCGCATGCTATCCATCGGTGCGGACGGCTTCACGGCACATAAAAACGGCAACTTCCGAATCCTCCACTACATGGACGAGATAAGGCATCCGACAACTCGCCG
>JANLIP010000076.1 GCA_024654165.1 Candidatus Kaiserbacteria bacterium
TCAAGCTCGGAGCGGTCCAGTTGTGCGAGAAGACCCGTAGTAACGGCGACAACAGCATGTTTGGGGTCGCGCCCCGCCGCAAATGCATTGGGCGCTGAATCTTCTATGATGTACAAACGCGGTTTCGGAAGTCCCGCTGTAATTGCCAGATTTTCAAGTATGCGATGCAGTTCAAGATACTGAACCGAATCGGCCTCCTTGGCGCCTGTGGACGAGAGCGCGATTTTGTCGGAGAACCAGTAGGCGCTTATGTTCATCGCGAGTGCGAAAATGACGGCAACCCAAAGTATCGCAGGAGTCTGCATGTACCACGAAATCGCCCAACCGACGAGCATCACCAGCACGAAAAACGCACTCATCAGCATCCATGTGCGGAATACGTTTTTGCTCTGCTGTGTATATAAGCTGGCCATACTTGATTGCGACAACGTCTCAAGGCTAGAAGCCCTGCCTGCCGGCAGGCAGGTCGCACCTAGAAGCTAACTTTAACCGGATCCTTTGCCGCCTGCTCATTTTCACCAAGCTGGAAGAAATCACCCGCCTTGAATCCGAACATATTGGCAATGAGGTTTGAGGGGAACGACTGCACTGCATTGTTGAGTTCCATGACGACGCCGTTGTAGAAACGGCGCGCGGCTTGGATTTTATTTTCCGTGTCGGAAAGTTCGCGCTGGAGTTCCACGAAATTCGTGTTTGCTTTCAAATCAGGATAAGCCTCGGATACAGCAAACAGAGATTTCAAAGCGCCCGTCAGCATGTTCTCGGCTTCCGCGTGCTCCGCGACAGTGGTCGCGCCCATGGCTTTCGTCCGCGCATCGGTAACCTTCTGCAAAGTGCCAGCCTCGTGTGCCGCGTAACCCTTTACGGACGCCACTAAGTTCGGAATAAGGTCATACCTGCGCTTCAGTTGAACATCAATATCCGCCCATGCCTCTTTTACGCGGTTAACGAGAGTTACAAAACGGTTATAAGCAAAGACAACCCACAATGCTAGAACGACTACGGCTCCTAATAGAATGTATGTGATATTCATATAAGGCGATTATATCACGTCTAGCATTGATGCAAGACCGCGGAATAATGTGTTCGTAAAACAAAGCGCCGCTGCGGGCGCTTTGTTTGAAAAGTATTTCGTAAGATGAAATACTTAATCCATCCCATCCATCCCACCCGGCATCCCGCCTGGTGCAGATTTTTTCTCTTCAGGAGCGTCCGCAACCGCAGTTTCGGTCGTAAGTAAGACTGATGCGGCAGACGCCGCATTTTCCACACAACTTCTTGTAACTTTCACGGGGTCAATGATTCCCGCCTCAAACATGTCAACAATATTTCCCTCCTCGGATTCCGAATCGGCATTGGCGTTATATCCGAATGCTCCGCCTTTCTTAATCACCTCGCGCAGGATGACAGCGCCATCTTCCCGTCCGGAATTCTTCGCAATTTGAAGTAGGGGCGCTGAAAGTGCAGAAAGCAAAATGCGATAGCCAATCGTGTATTCATCGTGCGCCTTTGCATCAATTTTCTTAGAAAGTTTCTCGCCCACTTTCGCAAGCGCGGAACCTCCGCCGGGGACAATGCCTTCGGCAATTGCCGCCTTCGTCGCGTTCACGGCGTCTTCAATTTTGTCCTTCAAATACTTCATTTCCGTTTCCGTCGCCGCGCCGACGCGGATTACGGCAACACCGCCGGAGAGTTTCGCCACGCGCTCGTCCAGTTTTTCTTTGTCAAACTTGGAATCAGAATTCTCGGACTGCTTGCGCAATTGCGCGATGCGCTCCTGTATATCGGATTTCTTGCCCTTACCGCCGACGAGCACTGTAGAATCTTTTGTGGCCACGACGCGATTTGCGCGTCCGAGCATGGAAAGCTCCGCATTCTCAATTTTGATTCCAAGATCTTCCGATACCACTTGTGCGCCGACAGTAATTGCTATGTCGGAAAGAATTTCTTTCTTTCTGTCGCCATAGCCGGGAGCTTTGACCGCAAGCACCGAGAAAACTCCGCGAAGCTTGTTGACTACAAATGTCGCGAGCGCTTCGCCGTCCACATCGTCGGCGATTATGAGCAACTCTTTCTTACCGGTCTGCGCCAATTTTTCCAAAAGCGGGAGGATGTCTTTGACGGTGGAGATTTTGCGGTCTGTAATCAGGATTGACGGGTCTTTCATTTCTGCCTCCATCCGTTCCGCGTTGGTTATCATGTACGGAGATACGTATCCCTTATCAAATTCCATTCCTTCAACAAAATCGGATTCAATGCCGAATGATTGCGATTCCTCAACAGTCACAACGCCGTCCTTGCCCACTTTCTCAACGGTGTCGGCAATGGTCTTACCGAGTTCTTCGGATTCCGAAGAAACCGTCGCGACTTGCCTAATGTCCAGCTTGCCCTTTACCGGACGCGCCATTTTCTTCAATTCGTCCACCGCATCTTTTGCAGCCGCCTCAATTCCGCGCCGAACAATCATCGCATTTGCACCCATGGCTGTGCGCTTCAGTCCTTCGTGCACGATTGCCTGTGTAAGCACAACGGCAGTTGTCGTGCCGTCTCCCGCCTTGTCGTTCGTTTTTGTGGCCACTTCTTTCACGATTGAAGCGCCCATGTTTTCAAACTTGTCGGCGAGCGTAATTTCCTTTGCAATCGTTACGCCGTCGTTTGTGATGGTGGGCCCGCCCCATGACTTATCAAGTGCGACGTTACGCCCGCGGGGCCCAAGCGTGACGCGCACTGCGCCGGCAACGACATCAACTCCGCGCTTAAGCGCTTTTCTCACTTCTTCGTCAAAAATTACTTGTTTTGCCATAGTTTTTCTTAAATGAATGATAATGAATTTTTTAGAAAAACATGGCCCCGTGAAATTGGATTTTTATTTCACTGGGGCAGTTTCTCACTTAATAATTGCTAAAATATCGCTTTCTTTAACAAGGAAAAATTCTTCATCCTTTTCTCCCGTGTCAACTTCATTGTCCCAACCGGAATTAAAGACGACTTTAGAACCGACTTTTACGGTCATCGGAATCAAATCCCCCTCATCGCCGAATCTGCCGGGGCCGACTGCGACAACAAGACCGATTTTTGACTTCTCTTTTTGTGCGGTGTCGGGAATGATTATGCCCGCAGGAGACTTCTTGTCATCAGAGTCCACTCGCTTCACCAAAACGCGGTCCGCGAGAGGTTGAATATTAATCTTAGTATTTGTAGATGTTTTCTTCATAATATTAAGATAATTAGGTGTTTATAACGAGGTGGCATTATATAAGTTAAGGAATCCGTGTCAAATTCTAGAATATTGATTTCCAAACCCAGATATGCTATACTTCCAGAACATGGTAGCTCTCCAGAGTATCTTGCCCTACGTGCAGATAGCGCTCTCAGTGCTTCTAATCATTGCAATTCTTTTGCAGCATACGGGCGCATCTTTGGGCGGTGCTTTCGGGGCCGACAATTTCGGCTCCGGATTCCACACCCGCAGAGGTTTGGAAAAGACTCTTTTCTTTGCTACCATAATCCTCGGCATTCTCTTCGCACTATCGGCTCTCATAAATTTATTTATTAGCTAAAATCTGGCTACTGCGTTGATACCTCTTGGCAGGTACCGCGTAAGCGCTGAATAGCGCCATGCCTGTACACACGAAATGACATCCAATATATGTTGAGACTCGTTTCGAAGATAATATATGACAATCAATATCAACGATTACCAGCTTAATTCGGCATTGTTTCTTTAAGCAACAATGTCATTTCGTGTGACAGGCATGCAACTAAATTTGGACTCAAATTCAGACAAACCGTCCACAGGCGAATCAGCAGATTTCGTGGCTCGGCCTGCCGACCATGGATCGGTCGGCCCTGAAGAACAGTGCGATGCGATTCACCGAGCCATTCTCATCAAGGATGCGATGGTAAAACCGCGGAGCCATTCTTACTTCTCTGTTCTGGAAGATTTGCTTCGCACGTTCACCCCGGGCGAGCGCCTGTTTTTGTATATCCTATCTTCCGTCCTTGCCATTAGCGCAATTTCGCTCTTGGTCGGAGTAAACAAAGCCGTTTCTGTGGTCGTCCCCGCGCGGGGCGGTTCACTCACGGAAGGCATTGTCGGTCCTCCGCGCTTTATAAACCCAATTCTTGATATCTCGCAGGCTGATGAAGACCTTACACAGCTTGTTTATTCCGGCCTTACGCGAGTCCTGCCGGACGGCTCTATCATTCCGGACCTTGCGGAGAAATTCAGCATTTCCGAAGATGGCACGACGTATACCTTCACCCTAAGAAAGACGGCGGTTTTCCATGACGGCACGCGCATAACCCCGGCCGATGTCCTATTCACAGTCCAATCTGCGCAAAACCCGGAGATAAAAAGCCCGCGCCGGGCCGATTGGGAGGGCGTTTCCGCCTCAAGCCCGGATGACCAAACAATAGTTTTTAAACTCCAGCACGCATATGCGCCGTTCATTGAAAATACGACGCTAGGAATTTTGCCGAAACATTTGTGGGGATCAATCAGTGCGGAAGAATTTCCTTTTAGCTCTCTTAACACGCACCCCGTAGGAAGCGGGCCGTATAAAATATATTCTTCGCAAACTGATAATACAGGGGTAGCTCAGAGCTATACTCTCTCTTCATTCAAGCAATTTGCATTGCACGAGCCGTATTTAAGCAAAATAACATTTTTGTTTTATCAGAATGAAGAATCTCTCATTAAAGCTTACAATTACGGCTCGATTGATAGCTTGGCCGGCATATCTCCAGGAGGTCTTGCTTCCTTGAAGCGTTCCCAAAGCTCTGTAATGCACACGCCTCTTCCCCGAGTATTCGGAGTCTTTTTCAATCAGGGGCGCGCGCCGGTGCTCGCAGACACGGCAGTGCGCGCAGCGCTGGATGCGGCGATTGATAAACAGGCACTGGTTAACAGTATCCTTCTAGGATATGGCGCTACCTTGAGTGGGCCGATTCCGCCTGGCGTTCTGGAAACCCGCCCATCATTATCAAGCGCAAGCGCTACGACATCAGCGCCAGCATATGCACAAAAAGCTCGCGACATACTTTCTCGCGGAGGATGGACATATGACGAAACGGCAAAGGTTTGGAAGAAATCCGCCAAAGGCGGATCCGCCTCCGGCGGAAAACAAACTCTTTCAATATCGCTCTCTACAGCCGATGCGCCGGAGCTTGCAGATACCGCAAACAAAGTTGCAGAATTTTGGCGCGCGGCCGGCGTCCAGGTTAATGTCCGCGTGTATCCGATTTCTGAATTGAACACAAATGTAATACGGCCCAGAAGCTACGATGCGATACTCTTCGGCGAAGTGGTAGGGCGCACGCTTGACCTCTTTGCTTTCTGGCACTCAAGCCAGCGCAACGACCCAGGGCTCAACTTGGCCATGTACGCCAACTCTAAAGCGGACACGATACTGGCGAACGCTCGCGCGATGACAGACAGAAAGGCCCGCGAAGCGTCTTATGCGCCTTTTGTTTCTGCAATCGCAAAAGACCAGCCTGCGATATTTCTCTATTCTCCTGAATTTATTTACGTGGTGCCTAACGCGCTTCGGGGAGTGGCGCTAGGAGCGCTGACCACCCCGTCGGAGCGTTTCCTAAATGTAATGGATTGGTACACGGAAACAGAGAACGTATGGAGCTTCTTTACTAACGACAATGAATCAATTAATCAAAAATAATAATTATATGCTTCCGCAACCTTCCCAAAATCCACAGGGCCATGGCCCCGCAAGACGCCCTGCGCCTAGACTGCGTCCTTTACACGGCGCACCAGCGCGTCCCTCGCGCACTAATGCTCGCCCTCGCTTCGGCTCATCCGCGCGTTCCTCCCACCCTCCGCGAAGAGGCAAGACCCGCGTAGAACACCAGCCTGATTCGCGCAATCGCCCAGCAAACGCCCCAATTCCCCCGCCGGCGGAAGATACCGTGCGCATCATTCCCCTATCCGGAGTTGAAGAGGTGGGAAGGAACATGACCGCAATAGAATTCGGCGGAGACATCTTTATTGTTGATTGCGGTTTCGCTTTCAGCGAAGTGGAGACTCCGGGAATTGATTACATTCTGCCGAACACGGGCTACTTGGAAGAGCGCCGAGACAAAATCCGCGGAATGTTGATTACGCACGGGCACCTAGACCATATCGGCGGGATTCCCTACATAATTGACCGAATCGGAAACCCGATGATCTACACGCGCAAGCTTACGGGAATGATGATAAAAAAGCGCCAGGAAGAATTCGCACAGACTGCGCCCGTGCAAATTCGCGAAGTGGAAAAAGATGAGGTTATTCGGCTGGGCAAAGCTACTATCCGATTCTTTGGCGTCACTCACACCGTTCCGGATTCCATGGGCATCATCATTGAGACACCGTGGGGAGATGCCGTATTCACCGGCGATATTAAGCTCAATCATCTTGAAGGCGAGCCCTCTGACGAAGAGAAGAAGGAATTCGGAGTCTTCAAGAATCGCAAGGTGCTGGCGCTCCTCATGGACAGCACGAACGTGTGGCAGCCCGGTTTTTCCATTCCGGAATCAACCGTTTATAAAACGCTGGAAAACATCATCAAAACCGGCAAGGGACGCCTCATTATTGCAATGTTTGCCTCGCACCTGGAGCGCTTGATCCGCGTCGTGCACTTTGCCGAGGAGTACGGCAAGAAAATAGTTATTGACGGGCGCTCAATGCGCACAAATATTGAGATCGCTCGCGAGATAGGCCTAATCAAATACAAAGATGATACGGTCATCGCGGTTGAGAATATGGCGCAATATCCGCAAGAGAATCTGATAATTTTGGCCACT
>JANLIP010000102.1 GCA_024654165.1 Candidatus Kaiserbacteria bacterium
TACCGCTTGGCGATTGAAGCGAGTGTGTCGCCTTTCTTTATTGCATACTTAAGGCCTGTCACAGGCAGTATCGTCAGCGTCTGACCAACTTTGAGGGAAGAACCGCGCGGGATGTCGTTCGCCCATAGGATTGTGTTGGAAGATACGCCAAAAAGTTTTGCGATTCCGCTTAGCGTGTCGCCCTCGCGCACCACATATACGCTGATGGTCGCGTTCTTGGGCTTTTCAATATCAGCCATTGTCCCCGATGGGCCCTCCTCCGGCATGAGGGCGGTGCCGTCAACAATAGTTATGTCCCCTCCGCCGCGCGCCGATGCCGGGTCAATATTCCTGGCCGGCCGTGGGAGTTGCATGGTTTGAACATTTCCGCTTATGGTTGACGCTTCGGCTTGATTTGCATTTATAAGCCTAAAAGAAGCCAAGAAATCGCTGATTACACCGGCTTTTGCGGTGCTCGGGAGGACTGATCCGACGATGAGAATAAGGGAAATCAAAGAAACTGCCGTTCTAACAGTCCGCCGAGTCCGGTATGTCCTCCCGTGCGCAGGTTGTAAGTCCGCGCCAGAGTCTTTTATTTGAGTTGCAATATGCTTTCTTGTGCAAGTGGCAAATTAGAGAATCGGTCAATATATGGCTCTATATCTCGTTTTTGTTGAAGATACGCCGTCCACAGGTGCCTATCAAAACCGATAGGCCCACAAAGGAAAAACGGTATTGCCACCGTGCCCCTTCACTGTATCCTCATCACCCAAGTAGTCAACAGGGTTTATGCCGGACAAGGGGATAGCGGTTTTGTCAAGGGCGCGCTCGCCGAGCATTGCGCTTATGCCGTCGCTGGCCAACGGTTGCTACCGTTGGCACCTTCGGCACTCTCGTGCCTGCGGTCCGCGCGCTGCCTCTCGGGCCGTCGCCCTGCGAGACACGGCAAAAGCGCAATGCTCGGACTCGCTTTAGCTGGGGGAGAGCAGTTTTATCAAGGTATATAGCCAAAAAATATACTTTCTTTGATTATCAGAAGGATTCTGCATGTTATAGTTCCCGAGTGGGATACTTGGAGGGCCTAAATGAGGCTCAAAAACAGGCTGTTTTGCACAAGGACGGGCCTCTTTTAATTGTAGCCGGGGCGGGAGCCGGGAAGACAAAGACCATCACCCACCGGATTGCACATCTGATAGAGAGCGGGGTGCCGGCCCGCAGTATCCTTGCCGTTACTTTTACCAACAAGGCGGCGGGGGAAATGCGGGAAAGAGTGGCTCGGATATTAGGAGAAAAGGGAGGGGCATCGCCCTTGATAGCGACTTTTCACTCGCTTGGAGTGCGGATTTTGCGCGAATTCCATAAAGAGGCGGGGGTGGACAGAGGGTTTTCAATTTGGGACCAAGACGACAGTACGCGGGCAGTCAAAAACATTCTGAAACAGCTAGACACGGAGGAATGGACCCCGCGCCAGATACTTTCCGCAATTTCTAGGGAGAAGGGCGGGGGGCGATTTATGAGCGAGTACCGAGAGAGAGCCGGAAACCGACGGGAGCAGACGGTCGCGCTCGTCTGGGAAAGGTACGAACATGCGCTCGCGGAAGAAAATTCGCTGGATTTTGACGACCTGCTCGTGCGCACGCTTAAACTCCTGCGCGAATCGCCAAAAACTCTCTCGCTTCTGCAAAACCGGTGGCAGTACCTCACGATAGACGAATATCAAGACACGAGCGGGGTCCAGTACGAAATGGTGCGCCTGCTCACGGGAGAAAAAAATAATATCTGCGTTGTGGGAGACTTGGACCAGTGCCTTGTTGCCGGAACACACGTAAGTATGGCTGACGGCACGAAGAAGCCGATTGAATCCGTGCGGGCAGGTGACATCGTGCTATCCAATCATGGTAGCGGACACGTACGACCCACGAGAGTAACGCGCTCACGTTCACGAAAATTTACCGGCAACCTTATCGCGCTCACGTTCAAATCCGGAAAGCAGCTAACGAGCACTCCGGAGCATATTCACTTTGCCGGATATAAATTGGGAATCGTTCCGCAATCGCATTTCACATATCTCATGCACAAACGTGGAATCGGGTGGCGTATCGGAGTTTCGCAGGTATACACAAGGGGGCAACACGCGCCGATGGTCGGATTTCAACAGCGTTGCAATCACGAACATGCTGACAAAGTGTGGATTATTGGCACGCACACAACGCCCAACGAGGCCCGTGTTTT
>JANLIP010000039.1 GCA_024654165.1 Candidatus Kaiserbacteria bacterium
CCGTTCTTCCGGCGGGCACTGCGCCTTCTTCCGCCGTAGAGTCCAAGCCTTCATCCGTTTCCCCTTCCGCATCTCTACCACAAGCCGCGCCTGCCGCCCCGAAAAACTCTATTACCCCTTCAGTGCCACCTTCAGTGAAGTCTTCTCTGCCTAAGTATAATTTTGCTCGCCCGCTCAAGAGGGGTTCCAAAAATTCAGATGTAACGTCTTTGCAGAAATTCCTCGCTCAATATAAAGATATCTATCCGGACGGATATGTCACGGGCTACTTCGGGCCCGCAACAGAAAAAGCAGTGGGACTTTTCCAAGAAAAATACGGTGTTGCGAAAAGGGGGGAGGAGGGCTACGGCACCGTGGGTCCCAAGACGCGCGCAAAGCTGAATTCAGTGCAATAGCATATTCTTCCGAAAACCAATTAACCCTGTTTTGGGTTGGGACCCGAAGCGGTCTGATTTTAATCAACTGGCCCTATCAGATTCGTAATCCATTTCTCTATTTTCCGTCCGGCGGTATAAATCTTGGGATAAGGCCTCGTACGCGATTCAATCCATCTGCGCATTTTCTTAGAAGCAACGGAAAGAAGAATAAGGCCTATGATTAGAAAAAGCGCTCCCTGCAATATCGGCACAGCCAATCCAAGTAATCCAAGAATCAAAAAAATAGTTCCGGCAATCAATATCAGCGTTCGTTTAAGTTCTCTTGGCATCTCTGATTAAAACCCTCCGCCCTCCTTCGGAGGGCGGAGGGTTGTGCTACTTCTTATTCTTTTTCGGCTTCTTCGCCTCTTTTCTTTGAGAGTTATTTCCTTTTGCCATATTAAAATAAATGTCTAGTCTTATAATGGCTTCATTTTACCATAAGCAAGGTGAAGACAGAATTACTGAAACTTTATCTGGAAATTGTACATTCCCATTGAGCAGAGCCCCTGCATAGTGCCCTGTGCCTGCTCTGGCGATATGGGGATTTCTTCGGTTCCCGTTGGCGATAGGAATTTCTGGTATGAGAGCTTTGGAATAACGAGACTCGCGGAGCAGTCAAACGTTCCTCGTGTGGCCACGCGCAAAACCGTCGGCATCCCCGCCTTCGCAATAACTACGCGCGGAGAATAACCGCCCTTGGCGGAAATGTCTATGAGCTGTTTTCCGCCGACAATGGAAACAGCGTCGGTACTATCAACACCTCCCTGTCTTCCGGCAAACCAAAACGCGCCAAAGATGAGCAAGAGGCTCACACAGATAGAAACAAGGATTGATTTTTGCATCGGACTAAAAATTAAAAAGGGGGTTGATAATACCGGCGGTCGCAAGTGCGTTGGAAAGATTGAGCAATGCAAGCGCAATTACGATGATGCCTGAAGTTTTGAAAAAGATTCCCTTCCACGGCTTGTGCGCAATGTTGAGTGATCCGAACGAAAGTAGCGCGAGCATTGGCAAGGTGCCGAGCGCAAAGACAAACATCGTAAGCGCGCCCGTCATAAAATTTCCCGTTGTGAGCGCATAG
>JANLIP010000108.1 GCA_024654165.1 Candidatus Kaiserbacteria bacterium
TACATCATGTATCGATTTAATGCAAGCGCCCGACTTTTAGTTAAGTCCGTATGCCTTCGTGAGTTCTTGAAATAATTTCATCACTTTTTTGGTCACGCCGCCCACCTTCCCGTTTCCTATCGTCCTGTCTCCCGCTTGAACCACAGGCACCACTTCTTTAAAGCTTCCTGTTATAAACATTTCGTCTGAATCGTACATTTCTTGCTCCGAAACCTCGCGTTCCTCAATAGGAAATTCTTTACGCGCCAAATCAATCACGACCTTGCGCGTTACGCCAGGAAGAATTCCTTTGTCGGATGTAATGATTTTTCCATTCTTAACTATAAAAAAGTTACTGCCCCCGCCTTCCAAAACTTTCCCATCCGACACAAAAAGCACCTCCAGTGCTTTCGCCTTTTTGCGCTCCTCTTGCAAAAGCACTGTCTGCGTGTAATTCGTCGTCTTGCTTTCCGCTATTTGCCGGTAATGCTCAAAAATAGTAACTCTGCATCCTTTCTCCAAATAACTCGGGTTTATCGGAATAAATTCTTCCGCAAGAATATAGAATGTCGGGGTTTCATAATTGTATCCAATCCCTCCTATCGCATCGCCTCCCGTGAGAATTGCGCGAATAAGCGCTTCTTTTCCTTGCGGAATATTTTTTGCAATCAGTTCGTTGATGGCCTTTTCTATTTCAGCATCGGAAACTGGAATCTTAAGCGCCATCCTATCTGCAGAATTATGAAAGCGCGCTAGGTGGTCCGCGAGCATAAACGGCTTGCGGTTGTAGGAAACTAATCCCTCGTAAATCCCAAATCCGCGCAAAAGCCCTATGTCATACACGCCCACACGCGCCTCTGCGACAGGAATTAGCTTTCCATTTAGATAGCAGAATGGAACCATGGAAAATCTTCTTTATGTTCTTACAAAATCTTGTGTATCAGCCAGGCAAAGATTGAAAGTGCGACGGCACCAATAAGCGCTGGCCAAAATCCCGCGACGGCAAACCCGGGAACAATCCACGACATCGCGTAAAAAAGAAACGCGTTCAAAACGAGGGAAAATAATCCGAATGTAATAATAGTGATTGGAAGCGTGAGAATGGAAAGAATCGGCCTAATGACTATTGTGATAACAGACCAAACGATGGCAACGAGAAGAATCGTAACCCATCCACCGGTGTGCGTTATGCCCGGCACAAGATTGACCGTGAGAAATACCGCCGCGACTGTTCCCAAGTATTTAAGAATTGAGTGCATATTTAGAGGTGGGCACTAGGCAAAAGGCAACAGGCAAAAGGAACTAGTGACATCGCAACTATAACATAGTAGAGGATATCCAAAACTTACGCATCTCCCCAACTTCAACAAAAAGGTCTGGTTGTTTTTGACGGTTTGAGTGATTCCTCCGTCAAAAACAACCAGACCTTTGAGTACCCCCTACTCCCACTCCTTCCCCTCCTCTTCCTCGTCAACACCAGGGGTTGCCAAATCGCCGTCCTCATCTTCATCGCCCTCCTCCCCCAATACCTCTCCGAGAGCACTGTCCAAAAACTTGTCTTCTTTTTCTTCTTCTTGAAAATCTCTGTAAATCATATAAATAAAACCTACCAGACTGTTAACACAGCAATCTTACCGAGTGGTTATCCTCGCGCAAGATTGCAACCTGTTCATCTGTGTATAACCCCGACACACGAAATGGCATGGCAATTGCTGCAGAAATGGTATGTTTTCTATAGATTCACTGATTTTCTCAACACTTTAGCAGACGACATAAATGCCATTGCAGAAGCGATGCCATTTCGTGTGTATGGGTATAACTCCGTTACTCTATATATAATGCGTATTACATGAATCCCAGCGACCCCATCGCTAAGCATTTCCGCCTCATAAAACCCCAGGTATCGGCCCTGCGCAGGCTGGGGCTTATCACAATCCGCGACCTTCTTTACCATTTCCCCGCACGATACGAAACTGCCGGAGCCGATTCGCAGACTAATCAGCTTATCGCTGGAGAAAAGGTCACCTTGTACGGAACATTGTCAAAGCTCAAAGCAAAACGTCTTTGGAAAAGCCGGCGCCCAGCGACCGAGGGGTGGTTTGAAGATTCAACCGGCCGAGTTAAATGCATGTGGTTCAATCAGCCGTACATCGCCTCGTACGTCCCCGAAGGAAGCTACGTGAAACTGACAGGCACGGTGACGGGAAGCGAGGGGCGATTTTATATTGCCAGTCCGGAAGTAGAAATTGTACCTCCCGGAAGCATTCCAATCGGATTATTTGAAAAAACTAGAGATGAGAAGACAGAAGTCCCGACGCATAGGTCGGGACCCCGACAAAACGTCGGGGCTAGTGCCTCTCTCTTTGCGGTATACCCAGAAAGCAGGGGGGTGACTAGCAAATGGTTCTATCACGCGCTGGAGCGCGTCTTTTCCAACGATATCCTATCTCAAATAGAAGATCCAATCCCGAGAGATGTGCGCGCGAGATACAATCTGCCCGACATTTCTACTTCCCTCGTATGGGTGCACAAGCCGGAAAAGCAAAATCATGCGGAAGCAGCGCGCAAGCGCTTTTCGTTTGAAGAAATATTCGCGATTCAAACTGCCAAGGCGCAGGAGCGCGCGTTGAATGATACGCAATCTTCTTTTCCGATAAAAGATGCGCCAGAACTCGCACAGCGCTTTTTTGCATCAAGCGCATATCGCCCCACAGGCGCGCAGGAGCGTGCGACTGCTGAAATATTGCAGGATTTTGAGAAACCGCATCCTATGGCCCGGCTTCTTGAAGGCGATGTCGGTTCCGGAAAAACCCTGGTCGCCGCGGCCACTGCCTACGCAGTTATAAATTCCCGTCCTCCTAATAGAATTTCCGGCACTTTGCAGGTCGCATACATGGCACCGACGGAAATCCTTGCGGAACAGCATTTTCAATCTTTTATAGAATATTTCAAGCATTTGCCGATTAATATCGCTCTCATCACGGGAAGCGGATGCAAGAAATTCCCTTCAAAAGTAGCGCGCGATAAGGCCACAGAAATTTCGCGCTCACAGCTTTTGAAGTGGGTGGCAAACGGCGAAATTTCAATGCTTGTGGGAACGCACGCTCTTATTCAAAAATCCGTGCAGTTCAAGCACCTCGCGTATGCAATCGTGGATGAACAGCATCGCTTCGGCACCAATCAGCGCAAAGCGCTTGTACACGGACAAAAGAGTGCGAGAAATACTTCTCTCCCCCACTTTTTATCAATGACAGCGACGCCAATTCCGCGCACATTTGCGCTTACCTTGTACGGCGATTTGGACTTGTCAGTATTAGACGAACTTCCGCCCGGGCGGGCGAAGGTGAAAACGCAAATCGTAGAAACAAAAGAGCGCGAGGAAATGTATGAGGCGGTTCGAGAGGAACTCAAGGCAGGCCGGCAGGCTTTCGTCGTTTGCCCGCGCATAGAAGAACCTGACCCCAAAATGTTAAACGCCTTGCAAGCAAAATCGGCCAAAGCCGAGGCGAAACGCCTGCAAAAAGATATCTTCCCAGAATATGAAATCGGACTTCTGCACGGAGCTATGAGGCCGGATGAAAAAGAAGAGGTAATGAAAGACTTCGCTTCTGGAAAGATACAGGTGCTCGTTGCAACTTCCGTCGTGGAGGTCGGAATCAACGTCCCCAATGCAACTGTAATGATGATTGAGGGAGCTGAAAGGTTCGGCCTGGCACAGCTTCACCAGTTGCGCGGGCGTATCATGCGCTCATCGCATCTGCCATATTGTTTTCTTTTGCCGTTCACAAAGGGACAAGTTTCTTCAAAGCGCTTGAAAGCGCTAGAGAAAAGCGACGATGGATTTGCGCTTGCCGAAGCCGATTTGGAAGCGCGCGGAGCGGGAGATTTATTTGGCCGGCGACAATGGGGCATATCAGATCTCGGGATGGAAGCGCTCAAAAATCCCCGCCTTATAAAAGCGGCGAGGGAAGAAGCTCACGCGCTTGTGGCAAAAGATTCTTCAATTGCAAAATACCCGGCGCTCGCGGAGCGAATTAAACATATCGTCGGAGAACTTCACTCGGAGTAATGGGCAAATCAGCGGGCAAGCGTATTTACAGTAATATAAGTTGAATGTATCCCCGAAGAAAGCGTGAGCTTGAAACTTCCTACATCTTTATACGTGTGGCCCAGGGTCTGCGTTATCTGCCGGCAAGTATTCGGAGGCACTGTAATCTGGTAGTTGCCCGTACCGTCTCCATAATTAATTGTATACACAGCTCCCCCGCAAACATTCGCAGTGTTGACAGTGATTTGCGCGCTGACCAATAGGGGGGCGTAGCCGGCAATCGGCGATGCGCTTATGTAGCCACCGACAGCCGGCGCCGCCGCAATAGGCCTTTGCGTTGATCCGGAACATTGCGTAATCATGGTCGCAATGGTGCGGGGCCCTACTGCGCCAAAGCCGGTAGTATCCGGAGTGCCGGATGTAACGATGTTAAATTTCACCTGCCAGCGCTTTACCGCCACTTCCGTAAGGGAGCCGAATGTACCGCTAACAATCGCCTCCGGATAGACGCCCGGATCTTCCGCCAAGAATCTCTGCAAACGCGAAACAGCATCTCCGCTTGAACCCTTTTTTAGTGAGGATCCTGCAAGCGGGCATGAGGTGCTTGATGCTGTGGCGGCAACGCCAACATTAGCGAACAAAGCAAGTGCGACGATTAGCGCGGTCGTTACAGGAACAAGGACGATTCTCATGTGTATATTGTCGCATGCGCCCCAAACAGCGCAATGCTGAATCCCCACCCTCTGAGAAACTATTTTACAAGTAACATCATTATGCGAAGCCACGCATAGCAAAGAGCTAACGTTCCCAGTGGACCAAGGAACGACCACCACATGCGATTCTTTGCTGTCTGTTTTGCTATCGAATCTTGAGTTCTACTTGCTCGAATCGCATACACTATTCCCATAATTATGCCTA
>JANLIP010000120.1 GCA_024654165.1 Candidatus Kaiserbacteria bacterium
GTTCAGCAGCAGATACCGCAGTGGCCGCAGGGGGCATAGCAACACCTTGGATGCCCGGAGTCAGATTACCATTTGTCAATTGCTGATTAACAGCACCTGAATTATCAAATTGTGCATTTACCACAAACGGAAAAAGAAATAGGCTTGCCAAGCTAATCAAGGTTGCGATAGATAAGGTTATTGTTCTCATGGTTCACTTACATTCAATATTATCACGCCACGGAAAGCACAAACCGCTCCAGTGCATACTCAAGGTCAAAGTAGTTTCGGCGCGCCTCGTGGGGTAATTCCGCCAGTTCCGCTACGAGTTTCTTGGCTCGGAGGTTTTCCGCTGTTCCCTCTCTTGATTTAAGAAGCATATCTTTCGCACCCCAGAAAAGAACGCCGTGAATCGCCTCCGGCGCCCCGCCTTTTGCCAATTCTTTCTGATAGCCCACCCACAGAGCCTTTTTGTCGGCCCGCCTCATTGCATTAGCAAGCGCAAACACGCTGTTATCTTTTTCTTTCTTCGGCGCATCGTACCGTTTCGCATTTGCGGCGTATTTCTCAATTCTTTTGCGAATATCTGCAAGCGGGCTCGCTTCAAAAATAAAAAAGGGTTCTGCAGATTTTTGTATCATTTCCAAAGATTGAAAGAGAACGACTTGCATCTCTTCATTGAGAGCGACTCCTTCAAGAATCACGACGCGTTTTTCGCCGAAAAGCCCGCCCCCTTGAAGCGAAGCCTGTAAATCCGCAACTGTATTTGCATCAGTAATGCGAATCATGCGCGCATTCTTAGAAATGCGCGCAACCTCTTTGTCCATCTCCTCGCGCACCTTTTTTGTGTCAGTCCCCGTGTAGAAATAAAGCATAAAAAGCTTATGGCCAGTAGCTTGTAGCCGGTAGCCAGATTATACCTTCGCATTTGCTACGGGCTACTAGCTACGGGCTAGCTTGCTAAGTGTGCCCCAATTCTCCCCTATTGAAATCTCCGCCACAATCGGCACGCCAGAGAGCTCGCCCTTGGGAACGACGGATTCCATCTTTTCGCATATTTTACGGGCTATTTTCTGTGCATCCTTTTCTTTGATTTCGTACACAAGCTCGTCGTGGATTTGGAGCACAAGACGTACGGAATCCCCCCACTTATTTTCTTCTATCATTTTGTCGGCCTCCACCATAGCGAGCTTGATGATATCCGCCTGCGTACCTTGAATCGGCGCATTTACCGCCATCCTCTCCGCCTGCGAGCGGATATTCGGCATCGGAGATTTGAAGCCCGCGAAATATCGCCTGCGCCCGAACAATGTTTCGGTAAATCCATTGCGCGCGGCATCAAGTTTTGTTCTCTCAATCCAAAGCGCCAAGCCAGAAAAACTCTTGAAATAGTTTGCAAGAAACTTGGCCGCTTCTTCGCGCGTCACCCCTTTGTCCAAATTGGATTTGAGCGCGTTCACACCCATGCCATAAAGAATTCCAAAGTTAATCACTTTCGCTTTTCTGCGCATTTCATAATCAACCAGGCTTTCGGAAACGCCAAATACCTGTGAAGCGACCGTTGTATGCACATCGCCTCCATCTTTAAACACTTGAAGCAATTTTTTATCTCCCGAAAGGCCCGCCGCGATGCGAAGCTCTATCTGCGAATAATCCAGTGCAACGAGTACATTGCCGGATGCCGCACGAAACGCGGAGCGGACGCGCCTTCCGTAATCACTTTTAATCGGAATGTTCTGCAAATTCGGATTCTTGCTGGAAATTCGGCCCGTGGTAGTTCCCGAAGGCATAAATTCTGCGTGCAGCCGCCCGTCCTCTGCAACCATGCCAGGCATTTTTTCTATGTATGTAGATAGTAGTTTGGAAAGTTCCCGGTATGCCAAAATATCCGCAATGATTGGGTGAAGCCCTTCCATTTTCTCAAGCTCGTCTTCGCGAGTCGTCCGCGCTCCTCCGGGAGTTTTCTTTTGTTTCTCGGGCGTAATTTTCAACTCGTCAAACAAGACGTTTGCCAATTGTTTCGGCGAGCTCACGTTGAATTCGTGTCCTGCAGATTTAAATATTCTGGCCTCAATTTTCCCAAGCTCGGCCATGTATTCCGCTTCAAGACTTTTAAGATACGGCACATCCAAAAATATCCCGTCCTCATTCATCCGCCTGATTATAGGAATGAGAGGGCGTTCTATTTTCTCATACACCCCTTGCAATCTCCCCGTTTTTTTTAATTCTTCAAAAATTGTTTGGCGCGCCGATTCAAAACTATCGGTCTTTGCGTAGCGCAAAATGTCGTCATACTGCGGCATCGTTCTATCCGATTGCAGAAGCCAAAATGCGACCGCTGTTTCTTCTAGAGCTTTTTTATTAACCGCCCCTTCTGCTTTCGCTTGCACCCCTGCTTCAGGAGAAGCCTCGGGACCGAGAACCGAATGCAAGCGCGATTTGAGCGAGTTGAACTCCAGCTTCTCGCATAGGGCAAGAATTCCTTGCGCATGGTCTTCCATGCGCCATGGATGATCTGGCTGTACAAATAAAATAGGCGCGTCTCGGCGGATGGTGGCGAGCTGTTTTGAGAACATGGCATCCTTCTCGCCCTCTTGGAGCATTTTCACTACCCTCGGTTTGATGCCCTGCTTCTCAAATTCCTTCGGATTTTTCTTGAGCGTTTTATAAATGTCTTCAATGGAACCGAATTTTTGGATAAGCTCGGTTGCCGTTTTTTCTCCTATGCCTTTGATGCCCTTGATATTGTCCGAAGCGTCCCCGCAGAGCCCCTTGTAATCAGCCACATGCTCGGGCCCGAAACCATAACGCTCTTTGACCGCCCCCTCGTCGTAAAATTTCATGTTGGAGATGCCGGTAAGAAGCCGATAGACAGTGACGCGCCCGTCTACGATAAGCTGGAGCATGTCCATATCGCCAGTGAGAATAATCGTCTGAAGACTTTCTTGTTTTCCGGCCTGCTCTGCTACCGTGCCGATAATGTCGTCTGCCTCAAATCCGGCAACATCCAGCGTGGGAATGCCAAATGCGCTGAAAACCTCGCTCGTGCGCTTCAACTGCAGAACGAGCGCGTCATCTGTCTTCGCGCGCGTGCCCTTGTAATCTTCGTACATTTCATGCCGGTGCGTCTTCTCGGCGCGATCGCGTGCTGCGACTATGTAATCAGGCTTCATGTCGGCAATTGTTTTAAGAAGCATCGCGGTCAGCCCATAAAGCGCGCCCGTCGGCTCTCCTTTAGAGGAGGTGAGGTCGGGTATTGCGTGATACGCGCGATGTACGATTGCATGCGTATCAAGAAGCACGAGGCGTTTCACTTTTTCTTTTTTAGCTACCATATAATTTTCCTGGTTTGTTCATCTACAAATTCAAGCTCAACTTTTATTGCGTCTTTCGGGATTACGCCCTCAACCCTCTCCGGCCATTCAAGGATGATGAGATTTCCCGAGTCTGCGAGCAATTCCCGCCAGCCCAGCACGTCCAAATCATGCGCGCCGTTTAAGCGATAGGCATCAATGTGGATGAATCTGGAAAACGGGCCTTTTGTCGGCGCATATATTTTCTCAATAACGTATGTGGGGCTTGTCACATCTTCTTCTATCCCGAATTCTCGCGCGAGAGCTTTGGCAAAAGCGGTTTTCCCGGCGCCCAAATCTCCGGAAAGCGCCACCACTGTTGCGCCGTTGCCTTTTGGCGCGAGGTTCCCGGCAAACTCTCCTGCCAATTTGCCCAGATATTCTATACTTAGGATAAGCGACTTCATGTGTAGAGTATACCCGTCACACGGAAACGGAACCACAAACCGGAAGTATGCCGCTTCAATGCAGATGATTTGTCTATTCCTATAGCTAACAATGTTGTCCCGTGTGTCGGGTATAATACTCTCATGACGCAGTTTGACGAACGAAAACAGGGCGAGCGCCTTCACGAGCTCCGCGAGCGCGAGGAAGAACAGCACGCGGAGATGCTCTCCTCAAAATACGGCGTGGGATACATTGATCTCACAAGCCGTGCGATAGATACGGATGCGCTTCGGCTGATTCCGGAGGCAGAATCGCGCGCTTCGGAAGTCGCCGCGTTTCATAAAGTGAATAAAAAAATCTCGCTCGCGATGCGCGCTCCCGAGAGACCGGACGCGGTCAAGACAATCCAGAATCTAGAGCGCCTCGGCTACACAGTGGAGCGATACATCGCATCAAGCGGTTCTCTCGCGCACGCATGGGACCGCTATCACGACCTCTCGTATGCGACTGAAACGGAAGCTGGGGTGCTGACTCTTTCAAACGAAACGATACGGGAAATGATAGCGGAGCTAAAAACCTTAAATGATTTGCGCGAGCAAGTGGCGGCCAACATGAAAAGCAAGGATACGCATCGCGTCTCGCGCATTCTTGAAATCACGATGGCCGGCGCCCTTTCGCTTGGCGCATCCGATGTCCACTTGGAGCCAGAAGAAGAAAACGTGCGCATGCGCTATCGCCTAGACGGCATTTTGATTGATGTGCTTACTTTTGATAGGCCTACATACGCGCTTATTTCTTCTCGCATCAAATTGCTTTCCGGCCTGAAACTCAACGTCAAAAATATCGCGCAGGACGGACGCTTTTCAATCGTGGTTGATGAAAAAGAAATAGAAATCCGCACATCGGTATTGCCTGGAGCATATGCGGAAACCATCGTTATGCGTTTGCTTGATCCTTCCACCTTGGCACTCTCAATGGAAACTCTCGGCTTTGATAAATACTTGATGGATATTTTTGACCGAGAAGTCGCAAAGCCCAACGGAATGATTCTAAATACAGGGCCTACGGGGAGCGGAAAAACTACGACCCTCTATGCATTCTTGCGAAAAGTCCACAAACCGGAAATAAAAATAGTTACGATTGAAGACCCGATTGAATACCACCTGCCAGGCATTGTGCAGACGCAGGTGACAAAAGATTACACATTTGCGCTCGGTCTCCGCTCCATCTTGCGCCAAGACCCCGACATCATCATGGTCGGCGAAATTCGCGACAACGAGGTGGCCGCCACTGCGGTGCAGGCATCTCTTACAGGGCACATGGTTTTCTCTACGCTCCACACCAACGACGCCGCCGGCACTTTCCCTCGCCTGATAGACATGGGAATTAACGCCGATATTTTGGGAGCATCTGTAACGGTCGCGATGGCACAGCGCCTCGTGCGCCGTTTGTGCCCCGAGTGCAGGAAGCCCGCGCCGATAATGGATGCTGACGCAAAACTGATAGCCCCGCTTCTCAAAAATATTCCGCATGAGGAGGACCTGCCCGCGAACCGCGACACGATGTGGACTGCCGTCGGGTGCGCAAAGTGCGGAGGCCTTGGGTACAAGGGGCGAACAGCTCTCGTGGAAGTAATTTTGATGGACCACATAATAGAAGCGGCGGTGCGCACCACTTCAAGCGAGCGCGAAATATGGGCATCGGCTAAGCACCAAAAAATCCGCCGAATGGGCCAGGACGGCGTGGTGAAGGTTTTGCAGGGAGTTACGTCATTGGAAGAACTCGGGAGGGTCGTCGATCTTCATGACGAGGTAATGTTAGAAACAATCGCATGATGAGGCCTGCCCCGTAGCCAGCGCGAAGCGCTGTGGTACTGGGGTAATGCTGGAAACAATTTCCGCATAATTTCAGTTGTGGATTCGTGCGATAGTGTTATCTTGAAATAGTATTAATTACTTGAGCCTAAGCTCCTCTCCTCTGGAGAGTACGCAGAGCCTCTATGACAGACAAAGACAAGCAAACAATAGAAAAAAGCCCGCGGTCTCTTGATCAGGCGCTTCGTCCTGCCGACTGGGCGGAATATGTCGGCCAGCCGGCGATTAAAGAGAACTTGCGGATTCTTCTCACTGCCGCCAAAGGCAGGAATCATCAGCCTGAGCATGTGCTTCTTTATGGCCCGCCCGGATTGGGAAAAACTACGCTCGCGCATTTAATGACGAAAGAAATCGGCGCATCTCTGCGCGCCACCTCCGGCCCCGCGATTGAGCGCGTGGGCGACCTCGCCTCAATTCTCACCAACCTCTCTCCCGGCGACGTCCTTTTCATAGATGAAATCCACCGCCTCAACCGTACTATTGAGGAAGTCCTCTACCCCGCGATGGAGGCCGGCGTTTTAGACATCATCATCGGCAAGGGTCCTTCAGCGCGCACCGTGCAATTAGACCTTCCGCCCTTCACTTTGATTGCCGCAACCACGCGCATCTCAATGCTCTCGGCGCCCTTGCGCTCCCGCTTCTCCGGCGGAACATTCCGGCTTCAGTATTACAGCGAGGGCGAAATCGCGGACATTCTCAAACGTTCTGCAAAAATTCTTAATATCAAAGCAGATGACGAATCCATAAAAGAAGTAGCTAGCAGAAGCCGAGCTACTCCGCGCACTGCGAATTATCTTTTGAAACGATGCCGAGATTTTGCGGAAGTAAACGAGGAACCGCTGAATTTGAAAACGGTGAAAAAGGCCTTGGCACTTCTGGAAATTGACGAGGGCGGATTAAATCAGACCGACCGCGATATTCTCGCCATCATCGTGGAGAAATTCAACGGCGGTCCCGTGGGACTAAAAACAATTTCCGCCTCCCTCTCCGAAGAAGAAGACACAATTGAGGAAGTGCACGAGCCGTACCTCATGCAACTCGGGCTCTTAGACAGAACCCCGCGCGGAAGAACCGTCACGCCAAAAGGCTACGAGCATATGGGAATGGATGCTCCGAAGGCACAGCAACAGTTAACAATTAAATAGAGCCTGTATTGTGCCTTGTGCCATAGGTTATCATATGATAACCTATGGACATGATTGAAAAAAGCCCTGAAAAGACACACTTCTCGGTTGTGGAGGTTGCGAAAATCATGGGGATTAGCAGAGTGGCAATCCTAAAGAAAATTACTCTTGGTCGTCTGCCTGCTCAAAAAGTCGGGAGGAGTTATGTGATTGCTCGAGCAGACCTTGAGACTGCTCTTGGTTCTGTTGTTTCCCCTGAACAAAGAAAAGAGATAGAACACATTGTCAAAGGTGCTGTAAAAGAATATGGCGTAACTTTTTGTCGTCTAGGCAAAGAAGAGTAACGTGAAAAAAGGTATGGCTCGCTCTACTCTGGTGGAAATATCAGTACGTCAGGTGGAAATCGTCGCCCATACCCTTGCTCAAGAGTTGATGGAATGGAACGAACCAATTCCAGCATTTAACACTCGGTTTCCGGATCGTTTGGAAAGTTGTCTAAAAACGCCATTCCAAAAATTTGCCGGAAGAAGTCTGTATAGGGGGCTCGTTGGAAAGGGTGCCACTCTCTTTTACCTCATGATCAAGAACCACCCATTCCAAAACGGCAACAAGCGCGTTGCTGTTATGACTCTTCTTTATTTTCTCCATAAAAATAGTTGGTGGCTTACTGTAGATAATGATGATCTCTATGTATTTGCCAATGCGGTGGCAAAAAGCCCATCCGAAAGCAGCAGAAAAGAGATTCGGCGTATTCGTTCTTTCATAAGAAAATTCATGGTTCGACGCTCCGTCTCTGTACGTTAGTTACCCTCTCGAGAGATGACGGTGTGGATAAGAACACATTGCGCTTAAATGACGTGTACTATACAGGGGACTACGCACGGTAACAGAAAACCTCCCTTGCGGGAGGTTTTCTGCTTTTCGGCGATTAGGAATCGATTGAATGTTCCATGCATCTTGATACGATCTCCACGCACTTCTCATTTAACCTCACTGCTCTCGCCGAACTGTTCCTGCAATGTCTAGATGTTTTTACGCACCTATAAGATTCAAGGAACTGTCACCGGTGTAATTTGCATTTCTGCTTATCTCCTTGATGACGACCGACGCACGGTTTAGGCACATCGATAAACATTAGTATAAAGAATGTTTTTTAATGTCAAATGAGTGCAAAAACCCCGAAATCGTGGATACCCTGTGGATATTGGTGTGTATAACTCCGACGCACGCAGTGATCGGAGTCCGGCCGGAGCGTCGGACTTTTTGACGTGATAACACGGGGAAATACGGAGGGCTGATTGACCACGTGAATGCTTGGGCGTATAAGGAAGTTTGGCCCACGCATAGGAGGCGAACATGAGCAAAAAACTCGCCCCTCGGGGCGAAAAGGAAGTATCGGAATTGCGGGACGTGCTGGTTAGGCTCTCGGAAGCGGCGCAAAAGGTTGAAGATTTTATTTCCAGATACAAGGGGGCCGGTTGGGCCGCAAATCAAGCGTTGATGGAAAAGAGTTTGAACCTTGAACCATGCTTCAGAGGGTTAATGAAGGACTTTCATTGCGCGATGAGAGAACTGCAAATCCTCGGGAGGAATAATCTCGAGGCGCAATATGTCGTGCGTCAGATGCTGTTTGACTCGCGCAGTACAAGCGTCCAACGCATACTATACGCCCTGCTAAGGGCGTCGCAGGTAGCGAAAAGATATCTCGCAACCCATCCGGAAAAAAAGGAGTGGGAAGAGCCGGGGCGGATTTTTTCAATGATACTCTACCTCTCCGCGTGCTTCGACTTTTGGTGGGGAGGATACGCCAAGAAGGAGAAGGCGAGAAGAAAAGCCTTGCACCTTGACGACTGACAGAGGGGCCTGACGCGCACAGGCTCCTTTTTGTTTGTTCATTTCACCTTGTGATTTCGCAAGGTATAATTGAATCGAACCGGTTTTATTGACGTATGGCTGAAAGATTAAAACATATACTGGCGCAAAAAAGCGGTCCTCGTTCATTTAAAGATACAGAAAAAATTCTCATGCATAAGATTACGATTGCTAGAGCGGATCTAAAGAACGCTCGTAAGGAGTTGAAGAGACTGGAGGCCATGCATAGAAGCAATAAGCGTGATGTGGCATCACCAGACACCAACAAAAGAATAGACAGGTTGGACGATATACTTGAGCCGACATTCCAAAATCTTGACGTTGCCAAGAAAAGATACGAGGTACTGAAACTGACGGAAGAGGTCTCTAGACTTGAAGGTGAATTGCATATAGTGAGCTCCATGCTTTAGAACCCAAGAATAAAGTTGCGGAAAATCGCACATATTTTGCATTTTTCCCTATACCCTATACCCTAATACCTATTCCCTACCCATTATGTCCGGACACAACAAATGGTCGCAAATAAAACACCGCAAGGGCGCGGCAGATGCAATGAAAAGCAACGTCTGGGGCAAACTTTCTAAGCGCATCACGGTTGAATCTAAAAAGGCAAATGGCGATGTCAATGCGGCACATCTGCGCGCAACGATTGAAAAAGCGCGCGCTACAAACATGCCGAAAGAAAACATTGACCGCGCAGTCGCAAAGGGAATATCCGCCGATTCCGGCTCGCTTGATACGGTTGTCTACGAAACGTACGGCCTAGGGGGTGTCGCGATTCTCATCGTTGCCCTCACCGACAGCCACAACCGGACGGCGCAAGAAATAAAACACCTGCTGGCAGAGCTTGGACTCGCGCTCGCTTCTCCCGGAAGCGCAATGTGGGCATTTGAAAAGACCGGCACAGACTATGTCCCAAAAACGACAGTGAAGCTTTCTGAAGACGACACAGAAAAACTCCACAAAATTCTAGATGAGATTGACTCGCACGACGACGTGGAGGATGTTTATACGAATGCGGAATAGCTATATTCTACGCGCCTTATCCATAGCCATAATCCCGATACTTAGACCGCAATCTAAGTATCGGGATTATCGATTTCGTCTATTTGGCAAGCCACGCTGCTAATTCCTTGAGAGCGCCTTTGTTGTGTACGCACATGCGCACGCGGCCTTGTTTATGCGTCGTCACGAGTCCCGAACGCTCAATCGCACGCAGGTGCGTGAACGCGGTGGGCAGTGTGATGTGAAACGGTTCCGCCAGTTTTGAAAGCGACATCGCTCCCCTGTCTCGTAATCGCATTATCATATGACGTCGTATGGGAAACCCGAGAACACTCAACATCAGATTGGCGTTTTTGTCCGCGCGCCCTGGTGTATATGTTCGCTCTTGCTCGCGTATCAGTTGAACTCTGTCGAATGCGCGTTTTTCTGCTCTGATCTTCCGTTGCCTTACCCTCCGTATCCGTTCCTCGTTCCAATACTTAGTCATACATCTAAGTATAGGGATTGGGAATAGAGGGACAAGTGTGATGTGTGGTTAACCAACTATGGGTCCGAGTTTATCCCAGAGTTGTTGCCACACGGTGCGCATCGTTTCTGCAAGATTGTGATTTTCTATTAGGACGGCAAACTGCGAACTCCCCTGCAAATCTATGAGCGCAACTTTATCTCCGTAGATATTAATGTCGGTTTTGAATTTCGGCGCCGTAATAAATCTCGTCTCGCGCAAAAGCCCGCGATTGTGTTTTGAGAATTCGCGCGCGAATGGCACATCGCGCGATATGGTCTTTATGAGAATGTCACGATGCGCGCGTTCTTTGGGAAACCATTCAAAGATGCGCTTCGGTAGTTCACCCTTCAAATTTTCCAGATCTTCGTAAGCGACAATTTCTTTTTTCTCGCGCAACATATCTGTGTAGACATCTTCAATCCCTTTCGCTCCTTCATAGAACGTGACGCGGGGCTTGGAGCCCGATTTGTTGTAGATGGCGAGGAGCTCGGGCACCGCGCTTTGCAATTCGTTCACACGGTTTTTCTGCATCTCCACGAGAAGCTCCGGATGGAGCGCGCTGTACACACGGCGCTTGTTCTTGTGCGTCTCAAGAATGTACCCG
>JANLIP010000124.1 GCA_024654165.1 Candidatus Kaiserbacteria bacterium
GCTTAATGTTAAGCGATGTTAAAATATTATTTCCGTCGCGCGTAAACATTTTCTCCGGCTTCACGTGGAGCTTGACGTACAAATCTCCCGTGCCTCCCCCCTGCGCCGCTTCTCCCCTGCCCGGCATGCGAATCATCTCGCCGTCTCCCACTCCCGCCGGCACTGTGACGCGGATTTCTTCTTCTTGTTTCGCAATTCCTTGCCCTTTGCACGCCTCGCACGCGTGTTCTGGTATCTGGCCTCTGCCCACACAGCGAGGGCAAGTGCGCGCAGTCGTGAAATTGCCAAAAAACGTATTGCGAGATTCGCGAATCTGCCCCTTGCCGTTGCATGATGCGCAAGAAGTCATCTTAGAACCCTTTTTCGCACCGCTTCCGGAACATACACTGCACATGTTCATTTTAGCGATAAGAACTCTTCTTTCGGCGCCGAAAACAGACTCGCGGAAAGAAAGTTCAATATCTATGGAAACATCGCGGCCGCGCGCCTTGCCTCCCTGCGAAAAAGGATTGGCCTCGCCGGTAAAGAATTCTCCGAAAATATCGCCTAGGTCAAATTCCTGACCGCCCATTCCGCCCTGTGAGAAGTTTGAGAAATCCCAGCCCGAGGCTGGTCCGCCTTGGGCGGAAAACCCGCCGAATCCGCCAGCTTGCTGGCCCCCGCCTGCGAATGTCTTTCCGTAGGTATCGTATTCCGCGCGCTTCTTCTTATCGGAAAGCACGGCGTATGCCTCGCTTGCTTCTTTGAATTTCTTTTCGTCCCCGCCTTTTTTGTCGGGATGATATTTGTGAGCGAGCTTTCGAAACGCGCTTTTAATCTCATCTTCTGTTGCTGTCTTGGAAATTCCCAAAATATCGTAGTAATTTTTCATCCCGATTAGAGGCAGGAAGCAACGCTTCCCGTACCTGATTTATTGCTGATAATTGAGCCTGTTGATTTTCTATACAAATGTTCCATATCTACAGTTTGTCTTCCGTAGCCTCTAACGGGATTCATATTTTACGCTTGGGGCGGAGTCTCTTCCGGCGGTTTTTGCTCTCCTCCCTGCGGAGGTTCTTGCGGCGGCGTTTTTGCCATTGCCTCCTCGTCCGCCTTAGCCTTGGCGACGGCGGGGCCTATTGCGCTCATGGCCGTAGAAAGCGCCTCCGTTGCAGTCTTGATTGCGCCTGCATCTGTGCCTGCGCGAGCTGTCTTAAGCGCATCAATTTTCTCTTGCACATTTTTCTTTATTTCTTCTCCAGCTTTTTCTCCATGCTCTTTCAACGCCTTCTCCCCGGCATAAATAATTTGGTCGGCAGAATTCTGCGCTTCCACAAGTTCGCGCTTCTGCTTATCAGATTCGGCGTTAATATCGGCATCTTTCCGCATCTTTTCCACCTCGGCATCAGTTAACCCAGAGCGGGCCTCAATGCGGATGGACTGCTCTTTCCCAGAGGTTTTATCTTTTGCAGTAACGCTCAATATGCCGTTCGCATCTATATCAAACTTGACCTCAACCTGGGGCATTCCGCGCGGAGCCGGCGGTATTCCGTCTAAATTGAATCTTCCGAGGGATTTATTATCCCCCGCCATCGGTCTTTCACCCTGCACGATATGTATCTCTACTGATGGCTGATTATCTGATGCGGTGGAAAATACTTGGGAGCGCGACGTGGGGATTGTCGTATTGCGCTCAATGATTTTTGTAGCCACTCCTCCCAATGTTTCAATTCCCATTGATAGCGGAATCACGTCCAAGAGCAGGACGTCATTAACATCGCCCTGCAA
>JANLIP010000130.1 GCA_024654165.1 Candidatus Kaiserbacteria bacterium
GCCGTGTTGCGAAATCAAGCGTCGGGTTCGTGCGGCCGGATTCAAAACGCGCGATTGCCGACTGCGTCGTGCCTGCGCGCCTTGCTATCTCCGATTGGGTCATTCCCTTCTTGTTCCGTGCATCAAGCATCGCGCTTATAAGTGCGTACTTGGGCGCGAGCGCGTCGTACGCTTTCCGGAATTCAGGATTAAGCATCTCGGCGCGTAAAGCATCTTCAAATAACACGTACTTTACTCCGTTCTTAGTGTATGTTTTGATCTTATTTTTCATGATGGTCATTATAGCATATATGCTATGTTATCCACAATACTCCCTGAAACGCTTGCGGGCAAGGGCTATAGATGAGCGCGGGAGAGCCGAACGCTGCTTTCGTAAAGCAAGAACAACGATCGGAATGCCCTCGCAAAAACCATAGAGTATTCTGATTTGCGGTCGGCCGGTAAGCCGCAGTTCCCACAATCCTCCGCCAATCGGTTTCGCGACCGGCATTGATAACGAGTGCCCGTATTGTTCCAGAAGTTTCAGAAGTTTGTATGCATCGCTACGCACTGGGAAATCAAGGCTCCCTAAAAAAGTATGGACTACATCGAGGATGACAATTTTCATAGCTTGATTTTGGCGGGAGTAATTTCTCTGGGTGCGGTTCCCCACTTCTTCCACGACTGTTCAAGATGGAAAGTCTTTGTGCGCGTCTCGGCATATCGCGCGACAATCTCGTCCAGCACGCCGTCGGCATCCGCCTTGTCGCCGTACATACCTTTAATATGTTCCAGATAGATAATCATCTTGTTGCACCCCGACATTGCCTTCTCTATAAGGCTTAGGCCGAGCGGGAAATTACCGAAGCGGATACTGTGCGCCTCGCCGATAAAGAGCGGCACGCTCATGGTACAGTCCGTGATGCCATCTATAAACGGATATTTCAGTTTCTCCAACTTCGGCCTGATATTTTTAACCACGATGACCGCGCACTCCATCGCCTTCTGGTAGATGTCTAAATCACGAAAAGTCTTCACGGGCTTTCTGGGCGTAAACGTCCCGCTGCCGAACTTGCCTCCGGCTCTGCTAGCATATTTGGATTGCGCGTAGTTCATCATATTTATGTAATGACGAGTTCGTCAGTGCGCGGAACCTCTGCCACACTGCCGTCTTTATAATGCACCTTTCGCGCTTTTTTCTTGGTCTGTAACTTCTTGACCACATGCAACGGATAAAACTCATAAAAGTCTTTATCGTCAAACCACGCGCACTTGAATTCAAACAGGCGTAGGCCGGTGAGCCGCGAGAGCGCGAGCGCGTACCACGTCAGCTGTTCTATCGGCTTCTCCTTACTCGCGTTCGGCTTGTAGTCCAAGATATGCACCATGCCGTTTCTAATTTGGACTATGTCAATATGCCCAGTCAAGAGTTTTGGAAATCTTTGCGCCTGCTTATCGCCCTTTAATTCCAACAAGCCGTCAGTGGTGATCTTAAATTTCAACTCATTCTCCATATGCTCCACGTCCTCTCTTCTAATATACACCGGCACTTCTGTCGCAATCGTTACGCTGTCATTCGCTATCATAAAGCGCTGGAGCGCGTCGTGGCGCCCCTGATTATCCGGCACGCTCCGCAGGACAAACTCGGCAATCTTGTTCGCATAGTTAGACTTGCTTCGCACAATCATATCGGTTTTATCAAACTTGCTTCTGATTTCCGACATTCTTTCTCCATCTTGGAAATACTGATGCGGAGTTTCGGCGGACACGTTGTCCAGATACTCCTTCAACCTTCCGAACCGGCGGTTCTTGAATTCTTCCATAGACAGGAGCGTCTTGGCGCGATGATAGCGGAATCGGTAGAGCTGGCGGTGCGCCATCGTAACCACCTCTATCATCTTCTGGGGCGGGAACAGTTTAATCGCGTAGGGGCGCATGCGTTCAAACCGGCAGATGGGTTTGTACTGTTCAATCCAAGAAGACAGGGTCGCTGGGATAGGAGCGGCAACATCAGGGAACTTCTGCCCCAGCAGGCTACAGGTCTGCTCCAACGTTAAACCTAAATTATAGTAGCTGATGCCCTCCAGAATCACCTGCAGCGGAAATCTTTTTCCTTTTACTCTTTCTGCCGTAAACGTGCGACCGCATTCAGAATTTCGGCACAAGTAGAGTTGTACCGCCTCGTGCTTCTTCTGCCTCACTCCGCGCTTGACGAAATCAGTAGAATTACAATAAGGGCAAACGGTTTTAGTTGTTAAAGTTGCTTTTGGTTCCAGTTTTGTCGCCGGAGGAGATGCTGTAGGCACAGCCGCAACATCAGGCATGGGGGCGACTAACTTCTTTATCCAATTAGACAACATGGTATTCATTTTGAGAGTCTTTTCTTTTTA
>JANLIP010000135.1 GCA_024654165.1 Candidatus Kaiserbacteria bacterium
CAGATGTATCTGCGCGAAATAGGCCAGTACCCGCTTTTGAACGGCAATCAGGAAAAAGAATTGGCGAAGCGCATCCTGCAAGCGGACAATGAGGCGCGGAATATCCTCGCCCGCTCAAACCTCCGTCTCGTGGTTTCCATTGCCAAAAAATACGTCAATCGCAGTCCCGACCTGACGCTCCTCGACCTCATTCAGGAGGGCAATTTGGGCTTATTTAAAGCCGTGGATAAGTTTGACTACACCAAGGGCTACAAATTCTCGACCTACGCCACGTGGTGGATTCGTCAGGCCATCACCCGTGCCTTGGCCGACCAATCGCGCACCATCCGTATTCCCGTCCACATGGTGGAAACCATCGCCAAATACAAGCAGAAGATGCGCGAGCTTTCCCAGCACTTGGGGCGGGACCCGCTACCCGAAGAAATCGCGGCGGAAATGGGCATCGAAGTGGAGAAGATTTACACCATTCAGAAGATAAATCAGGACACCGTCTCGCTCGAATCGCCTGTCGGCGAAGATGACGACGAGCGCTCGACTCTCGGCAGCTTTATCGCCGACGACACGATAGCGAGCCCCGACATGGACGCATCACGCAGAATTTTGAGCGAGCAGATGATGGGCATCCTCGATGAGCTTTCGCCGAAAGAACGGAAGATTCTTGAAATGCGCAACGGTCTCACCGAGGCGGGCATCTGCTTCACGCTCGAAGAAGTTGGCCGCGAATTCGGCGTCACCCGCGAACGCATCCGCCAAATAGAAGCCAAAGCCCTCGAGCGCATCCGCTTCCACGAACGCGCGAAGCAGCTTCGCAGTTACTAGGGTACAATAAGCGCTATGGGTGAATTAGACTCCCGCAAAGGCCCGGACACGTTTCCAATCGTAAAGGTCACAGAGATTTCTACTGAACATGCAAAGGCGCCCCGCCAAGACTTGGATCTTGGCGTGCGATTTGAAGTCGACCGTCAATTGGAGCGACAGGTAAGTGATGCCCTCGGGCAACTACAAAGTGCCGCAAAGAAGTCCTACAAACTTGAGTGGGAGGGTAACAAAATTCCGCGCGGTGCCATTGTGGACGGCAAGACGATAGCTTGGACACAAAATGGTCAAGTGGTTGATGATCAAGGAAATATGATCGGAACTTATGATAGAACGATTGAATTTGGCGGAGATAGCGGAAAACAACAGGAAATGCTCGTCCATCTTTTCTGATAAGCGCATCCGCTTCCACGAACGCGCTAAACAACTCCGCAGTTACTAGATGACTTTTCCGATGCCGTGGGCGACCGCGATGTCATTCAAACAATTTTTTAAGGCCAGAAAGAAGTTTCCTGTTAGTTTATAATAATCTTTATAGAAAGCCTCGAATTCTCGTGAGGGGATTCCGGCTGTCATAAACTCCAAGTCACGGTAATTGACTTTGATCCGATACCAGTAGAACAAGTCAAATAGGCAAAATTTATATCCATGCAGCCTTATCATTTGTTGCTTTCTCAACTTCTTTACATTGGTTTTTCGACGCTCTTCGTCTTTTGCATAGTCGAGAAGTTTTCTAAGTATCTGTTCTTTTCTTGAAGCCGAACCCGCCCTGAGGTTATCCGATTTCAAGACTCTCATTTTCTCAATCGCTGCGCCCGAATGTACCTCGTTCAGTTCACTGCTATTGAACGTAACAGTACCTGACTCAATCAGACCCCTGAATTTTTTTAAAGCATTTGAATGAGTTGCTGTAAGTGATCGAGAATCAGTACTAATGAGATACTCAATCAACAGCACCATATTGAATAAAAGATAGTACGTTTTGACTGGCGTCCAGGACATCGCAGCTTCGGCAAATTCGGGGCTACTCATAACCATTTGATGTTCCATGTGTAGGTTTTTCGCGGTCATTTGGATTAGACGCAGCTTCCTTTTTGCCGTCTGACTAAGAGAAAAACCCGTTAATGGTAAGGGCGAGGACTTTAAACTCACCGAGTCAGATACTCGGCGCATATAGGCAACATAATGTTTGTGAGTCGTAAATTCGGGATACTGGATTGCGGAAAGTGGGGTGGAAAAAATAGCCATCGCCAGCATCCTACTCCTTCATGAGTATTTGTCCAAACCTAACTTTTGCGGTTTTTAAGCCACGAAATGGGTACTTCAGGTTTGCATAGCCCCGTAGCCAAGACCTCTGGCCTTGTGGTACTGGGGTCCAAAACACGAATTCCTTATTTGCTTATTCAATTGAATTAACAAATAGTGTTATACCTCGTCGCGGGTTTGTTCAAATTAATTGGCAGGCACCTTTCTCAAATGTTCAGTGGCGACAGGAAAGACGGCTTCGTATCGTTTTTGTCGCTGTTCAAAAGCAAGTTGGGGCCGGAAATCCTCGACATCCTGTGGTGGCATGTCGTTCGGGCCGATCCAAGCGACCTGGCGCCCAGTATAGACGACTTTGTACGAGACGCCCGGTTGGAACTGGTCGGCGAGGGCTTCAAGAACTGCACTACTGACGTTTTCTTTGAGCATCACCAGATCGCTCTTTCTGAACTTCTCCCTCGGATTATTCCGTGTTTTCTCTACCATGCAAAACACTATACCCCC
>JANLIP010000021.1 GCA_024654165.1 Candidatus Kaiserbacteria bacterium
CCCGTCTACAGGTGCCTATCCATGACCGATAGGCCGTTTAAAACCGCCCGTGTTTTGAGCGCCCACTATTCCGTAACCGTGACCGCGCCTTTTTGCGCGCCGTTCAAGTGGTTGTGGTACTTCCATTCGCCCGCGTAATCAAATTTGAAATCCCACGATTCGCCTTGTGCAAGCCCCTTACAGGCATCAAAGGAGCTTCCGAGGCAGTCGGAGGCTGATTTTTGCGGATACACAGCGTGCGATGGATGTACCGCCGAAGCTGGCCATACCGTTGAGCCGGAATTATTGGCCCATCTCACCGTTTGGCCTTTTTTGACGGTAACGGAA
This sequence comes from Candidatus Kaiserbacteria bacterium, assembly GCA_024654165.1. GTDB lineage: Bacteria > Patescibacteriota > Minisyncoccia > Phycocordibacterales > UBA2100 > UBA10103. The sequence continues at coordinate 328 of JANLIP010000021.1, forward strand.
GAGGGGGCAAAGCCCGCGTCTGTGAACATGATTACTACATCAGGGACGGCCGGAGATACGACTGTCTCTGCAACAGGTCCCGCTCCCGGTACCGGCATTGCCGTACCAGCTGTTCCCTCAACTTCCTGTGTACCAGTAGAATCATTCTCTGCCACTGAAGGCGTATTTCCCTTTGATGAATAAAGAAACCATCCTCCGCCGACAATAACGACTGCTAGAACCCACAATATTGTTTTTTGCATGATCAAAAAAGAATAAAACTTGTAATAGGCGATATTATAGCATCCTGAAACAAGGGGCTATTGCTTCTTGGCCAAATACTCCTTGCCGTGCCCCACGTCTGTATTAACGGGAATTCCCTTCTTGCACAGTTCACACTCATCTGGCTCCCACGCCTCAATGTCCAAGTCAACAAGCGCCTCAAAGATCGGCGGATTGCCCACACTCTCCTTGGTGACCGCGCCACGATTCGCAAGAACAACGACCCCCACCACCTCGGCGCCCACACTACGTACAGTTTCTACGACTTTCCTAACGGAACCGCCTGTTGTCGTCAAGTCTTCCACAATAAGGGTCTTCTTGCCCTTCACGAAGGCATCATATCCGCGTTTTAAAACGAAACCTCCTTGTCCGTCCTTGTCGGCGTATGCGGCAGATACATCATGCCCCGTGATTTTTGTCAGATGGTAAGCAACCCACTGCGCAAGGATTGCCGCACCAATTGCTGGACCAATCACTACCCCTACACCGCTCTTCGCGAAATACTCTGCCATCGCATGGCACAATCTTGATGTTTCTACCGTGTCGGTGTACAGAGCGTCCTTGTTAAGATAATTACCGGCGTGCTTGCCACTCGTTAAAGCAAAGTGTCCCGTTAGAAACATGCCGACTTTTTGAAAAGAATCCATTACCTCTTCTTGTGTCATCGTCATATCGGAATATTCTACAACGCCGAACGAATTACGCCATCAAGCTCTGTGGCTTTCTTCCTGGCCTCTTCTGCATAATCCTTTCCGCTGGAGGCGAATATCACCGAGCGGGACGCGCTGATAATCATTCCCCGCCCTCGGCTATCGCGCCCGGCTGAAACAGTCTTTTCAAGGTCTCCGCCCTGCTCGCCAATGCCAGGAATAAGCATGGGCATGTCGCCCGCAATTGCGCGCACTTTTTTGAGGTCTTCGGGATATGTTGCGCCCACGACAAGTCCGCAATTTCCATTTGCATTCCACTCTTTTGCCACATGTTCCGCAACGGTTAAGTAAAGTGGTTTGCCCCCTGTTTCTAAGTCCTGAAATTCTCCCGCTCCCGGATTAGATGTCTTGCAAAGTATAATTATTCCCTTCTCGCTCCTTTTCAGAAAAGGCATGAGGGCCTCTTTCCCTAGATATGGATGCAATGTCACGGCGTCCACGCCAAGTCGGTCAAAAATGGCCTCCACGTAACCGTTGTTGGTGTTGCCGATATCCGCACGCTTAGCATCTAGAATAAATGGGACGTTCGGCGCGACTTCATGTATATAATTAACTGTGTCGGAAAGCGCGAGCAAGCCCTCTTCGCCATGCGCTTCATAAAATGCGCTGTTGGGTTTGAATGCGCAGACGAAGCGATGCGTGGCATCAATGATTCCACGATTGAAATTAAAAAGGGTTTCGCGGATTGTTCCTTTGCGGGCTGATTCGGGGATTCGCGAAAGCTCGCTGTCTAGGCCCACGCATAAAAAATTGCCGAGCTCCCATCGGCTTTCAAGCAATTCGCGGAAATTTCTAGACGCCATTAAAGTACTATGTTACCAGAAAATGGCATAAAAAAAACCGGCAGGTCCATGAGATAGCTTTTATAAAATAGCTATTGTCACGGAACTCCGCCGATTTCAATTCCGTCTAATAGATCGGATTGTACCCAGCTACGATGCTTACTCCCCCGATCAAGAGCGGTGCTAGTTTTTCGTCAACTAGTCGCCACTCACAGGCCCAACGCCCCCCACTACTTCTTTTGTGCAGGAAGATTGGAGGGGTGGGTTGCCTCCTCTCCTGCGAGAATGCACTTAATACTGATGCAACCTCGCCGTTGTTACCCACTTCTTTCACAGCAGTAATCCTCCTCGGGCACAAGTCTGGCGCGCCTAAGGACAGTGCCTTGAAGAGGGAGACGATGTAAACTCCCCCCTGCTCGAACACACATGCTATGACATTTGCGGAAGTGCCCATACCCGCCAAATACATCGCATGTTCAAGAGCCTCACCCCTTGGATTTATTTTCGCCATAATGTGCCCC
>JANLIP010000032.1 GCA_024654165.1 Candidatus Kaiserbacteria bacterium
CCAGTTGGGGGTTTTCTCTGTTTTGGCACCGAAGGATGCCATTACATCATTTTTACATCAATGTTTACCCCTGATGGCAAATCTATGTTAGTTAGTGCCTCTATTACTTTTGGCGCGGGGTTCAGAATGTCTATCATTCGTTTGTGAATGCGCATTTCAAACTGCTCGCGCGAATCTTTATCAATGAAAGCAGCGCGGTTCACGGTATACTTTTTAATATCTATTGGAAGAGGAACAGGTCCCACAATTTCGGCATTGTAGCGGGCGGCGGTGTCTATAATTTGTTTGACGGAAGAGTCTAAAATGCCGTGCTCGTAAGCGCGCACGCGGATTCGGAGACGATGGATTGTAGTGCTCTCGGACTTCTTAGAGGCCGAGGTAGTTTTAGGAGTTGTTGGAGTAGCAGAAGCGACAACTGCCTTCTTTCCGCCGGAGGCGGATCCTCCTTGGGAGGAGGCTTTGCGTGCGCGCGGAGCGCGCACTTTCTTTACCGTCGTTTCCGCTGTCATAGAACCCGCAGAGTATGCACCATGTAGTCAAGAAAAGCAATAGTTTGTAGGGGTCCAGTGCTTTGCTTGACAATGAATCATACCATAAGTAGTATTCTGGTATGAATACTACTCTAACCATAAAAATAGAGAAGGGGTTAAGAGACGATGCGAAGAAAATCGCCGCAGCTGTTGGGGTCCCTCTTACAACGGTTGTGAGCGGTATGTTGCGTCAATTCGTGCGTGATAAGGAAATCACGTTCTCGGTGTACCCTGTGCCAAAACCAGAGAAAATAGCCGAGTGGGAGAAAATCAGTAACGATATGGATAAACATCCGGAGAAGTACAAAGTTTATAACCACGTTGAGGACGTCATAACCGCACTTAAACTCGAGAAGTAGCTACGGCAAGTATGAATCAGCTCTTTGGTAGCAGTTTCAAGAAGAAAACGGACAAGCTACCGAAAAAGATTCGCCTGGCACTGGCGGAGCGGCTTCGTTTGTTCGCGTATAACCCGTTTGATCCCGCTCTCAATAATCACAAATTGCACGGTGAGCGCCGACATCAACGATCTATCAACATCACGGGCGACTGGCGATTAATCTTCGAGCAATACGACGAGAACACAGTACGCCTGATTGATATTGATACACATCCGAATCTATACGGTTCGTAGAGAAAACCTCGGCTTACGGCCGAGGTTTTCTCTGTGTTTTCCTTTCTAGTAGCTAGAAGTCCCGACGCTAAGGTCGGGACCCCGACAAAACGTCGGGGCTAGAACCTAATTTACGCTACCACCTTAGTGACAACGCCAGCTCCAACTGTTTTGCCTCCCTCGCGAATCGCGAAGCGCTGTTGGTCTTCAATAGCGATTGGGCCCACGAGTTTCACTTTGAATGTAACGGTGTCCCCGGGCATAACCATTTCTACGCCCTCCTTGAGAGTTACCTCGCCCGTCACATCTGTCGTTCGCATGTAGAATTGAGGCTTGTAACCGGTGAAGAACGGCGTGTGCCTGCCTCCTTCCTCTTTGGTCAAGATGTAAACTTCTGACTCAAATTCTGTGTGAGGCTTCACTGTGCCGGGAGCTCCAAGAACCTGCCCGCGGTGCACGTCTTCTTTCTTTGTTCCGCGCAAGAGGACTCCGGCGTTGTCGCCTGCTTGCCCTTCTTGCAGAGATTTGTTGAACATTTCAATACCGGTGACGGTTGTCTTCGCAGCATCAATGATGCCGACGATTTCAACTTCCTGTCCTACCTTAATCATTCCCCGCTCAATTCTGCCAGTGACTACTGTGCCTCGGCCTTCAATAGAGAACACGTCTTCAATCGGCATTAGGAACGGCTTGTCCAGCTCGCGGACAGGCTGTGGGATGTACTCGTCCAAGACTTTCACGAGCTCCATCACTTTTGCGCTCCATTCGTTGCCCGGCTCCGGATTTTCCAGCGCCTTAAGGCCCGAACCGCGGATGACAGGCGCGTTGGCGCCGTCAAAGCCCTGTTTGTTGAGCAATTCTCGGATTTCTTCTTCCACTAGGTCAATCAAATCTTTGTCGTCTACCTGGTCTATTTTGTTGAGGAAGACAACGATTTTCGGAACACCAACCTGCTTTGCAAGCAAGATGTGTTCGCGAGTCTGGGGCATCACTCCGTCGGAAGCGGCGACGACCAAAATCGCGCCGTCCATTTGAGCAGCGCCCGTAATCATGTTCTTGATGTAGTCGGCGTGGCCGGGAGCGTCCACGTGCGCGTAGTGCCTGTTTGGCGTTTCGTATTCAGAGTGGGAGAGCGAGATTGTAATTCCGCGCGCCTTTTCCTCCGGCGCCTTGTCAATGTCGTCAACGCCTTTCACTGTGGCGCTGTAGCCATCCCCCGCCTTCGAGAGAACGTTAAGAATCGCCGCGGTCAATGTCGTCTTGCCGTGGTCTACGTGCCCGATTGTGCCGACGTTTATGTGCGGCTTCGTGCGATTAAATTCAACCATATGATTTTGCGAAATCATGTCGCGCTAACGTCCTTTAGAGCGCGACGCTCTTTCAATTAATTTTACTAATAATTAACACTAATAATTTTTACTTACAAACATAAACGGCACCCGAAGGCGCCAGAAATACAAAAGGCGCGTGAATGCAGTTGGACTATAGTATCAGAAGAGGTTTAGACGTCAACCCCGTTTAGAAGTCGCGCCCGCGCTGGCGCGCCCAAAGGGCCTTAGGGGCGGGCACATCAGATAGAGATGTGCACCTGTAGACGGGACTAATCACTCAAACCGTTAAAAAAGCACAGGGCCTTCTCGCTGAAGCTAGGAAATGCAAACAATTTTCCTCCAGTTGGAATCGTCTAGACCTCGGTCGTTGGCGTTATTTCCGCGAAGCAATAATATCGTCGGCCACATTCTTGGGGACAATCGCATAGTGACTGAACTCCAAGTTTGGTACCGCCCGGCCTTCTGTGAGAGAGCGAAGTTGCGTGGTGAATCCGAAGAGTTCGGAAAGCGGGACTTTTGCGGTGATGACTTTCACTTGCCCGCGCTCGCCCATCGCTTCTATCTGACCGCGTTTTGAATTGATGCTACCCGTAACATCGCCCATGAATTTCTCGGGCGTTACGACCTCCAATTTCATAATAGGCTCAAGAATGACCGGCTTTGCCAATCGCATCGCTTCTTGCATCGCGTTAATAGCGGCGAGTTTGAAAGCGATTTCTGAAGAGTCTACGTCGTGGTAGGAGCCGTCGTAGAGCTCTACAGAAACATCCACCACGGGGAAGCTCGCTTGGATTCCGCGCTCCATCGCCTCTTTGATGCCCTTCTTCACAGGCTGAATGTACTCTTGAGGAATCACGCCCCCCTTAATGCTGTTGATAAATTCAAAGTGGTCTTCCCTGTCCACATTATTTTTTATCTTTTTGCCCTCAACGATAGGCTCCATCGGCTTCACGCGGATTTTCACGTGGCCGTACTGGCCCCTGCCTCCTGTCTGCTTGATATGTTTGTATTCCACGTCCGATGTGCCCTGCACCGTTTCGCGATATGCCACCTGCGGTTTGCCTGTGGTTGCCTCAACGCCGAATTCGCGGCGCATGCGGTCAACGATTATTTCAAGGTGGAGCTCGCCCATGCCTGAAACAATTGTTTCCAGAGTCTCCGGGTCGGAGGCGACGCGGAATGTCGGGTCTTCATCAGATAGGCGCGAGAGCGCCATGCCCATTTTTTCCTGGTCAACTTTTGTCTTCGGCTCAATACGCATGGAGATGACCGGCTCGGGGAAAATAATCGCTTCCAAAATAATCGGATGGTCTTCATCGCAGAGCGTCTGGCCTATTTTCACTTCTTTGAGCCCGACGCCCGCGGCGATTTCGCCAGCATATACTTCTTTCAAATCCTCGCGCTTGTCCGCTTGCAATCGCACGATTCGGCCGAGGCGCTCCTTCTTGCGGGTGGTCGCGTTGTATATAAAATCGCCGGCTTTGACTATGCCTGAGTAGACGCGGAAGAAAGAGAGAGCGCCCACGAACGGGTC
>JANLIP010000044.1 GCA_024654165.1 Candidatus Kaiserbacteria bacterium
TGTGTGCAGGTGCGCCAGGAGGGACTCGGTCAAGCGCTCGTTTTGTAGCCGTCGCAAAAGTTTGTCTGGGCACCAGCTCCCGGGAGGGACTCGCCTCTAGTCGCTGATGTAGTAGATGGGACTCGGTCAAGCGCTCGTTTTGTAGCCGTCGCTACAAAACTCCGCCTGACCACGATTTTGCGACCCGTTCTGTTGAACGGGTAACCCCGCAAAATCTTTCGAGTACCTCCCGGAAGCAAACACGAAAGTCGCCAGACACGCTGTGTCTGGCTCTGTTCGTGTTAGTGCGCCGGGAGGGACTCGAACCCCCGTAGCCCGAAGGCGTGTGGTCTACAGCCACATGTAATTGCCGCTATACGACCGGCGCAACCGCCCCAGTATACCAAAATCGGGAAACGGAGCGAGTTCCGAGTCACGCCATGGCAACTGATTTTGCTCGAGCGCTTGCTCCTCGCTTGCGTAGAGCTCCCTTGCGAACATCAAACACAAACTCGTCTTTCGAGCCCTCTCCTGTCCCCGACTTGACGTCAACATGCACAGAACCACCCTCCATCACATTTCTCCCAACCATCATGTTGGCAATGGGCGTCAGTATCTTTGTCTGTATCAAGCGCTTCAAAGGACGCGCTCCGTATTGCGAGCTGTATCCCTCCTTCGCCAAGTGCACAAGCACTGCATCCGAGAAAGTAAGCGCTATTTGTTTTTCCTCAAGCCGTTTCGCGATTATTTCAATTTGCATGCGTACAATATCTTTCACCGCTTCAGTTGAAAGTATGTTGAACAAAATAACTTCATCCAGCCGATTAAGAAACTCCGGACGGAAAAATTCTTTGAGCGAACTCATTACTTTTTCTTTAACCTTCTCGTACCTGTCGCCCTCGCTTCCGTGCGATTCGCTTCCAAAGCCCAGGTTGGACATTTTATCTATATGCTCGGAGCCGATGTTGGAAGTAAGGATGATGACTGTATTTTTGAAGTTCACCACGCGCCCTTTGGCATCGGTAAGCCGGCCGTTGTCCAAGACCTGAAGCAAAATGTTGAATACTTCCGGATGCGCTTTTTCTATCTCGTCAAATAGAACTACAGAGTATGGCCGGTGGCGCACTAATTCTGTAAGCCCTCCGCCCTCATCGTGGCCGACGTATCCCGGGGGCGAGCCGATAATCTTGGAAACAGAATGTTTCTCCATGTATTCCGACATGTCTACGCGGATGAGCGCCTTGTCGCTGTTGAAAAGGAAATCGGCGAGCGAACGCGTAAGCTCCGTCTTGCCCACGCCAGTAGGGCCCAAGAAAAGGAAGCTGCCTACGGGACGATTTGGATCGGATATTCCCGCGCGCGAGCGCTTGATTGCATCAGAGACTTTTTGCAGTGCTTCATCTTGGCCTACGATGCGCTTCTTGAGCTCCGCCTCCATGCGCGAGAGTTTCTCGGCCTCTTCTTCCAACATTCGCGTGATAGGAACCCCTGTCCAACGAGATACCACCCCCGCAATATCCTCTTCTGTAATTTCTTCTTTCAAGACTCGGCGGGTCGCTTGCAGTTTTTTCAGGCGCTTTGAAGCTGTTTCTATTTCTTTCTCAAGAAGAGGAATCTTGCCATACCGTATTTCCGCTGTCTTTGTGAGGTCCGCCAGCGCCTCCGCAGAATCCGCTTCAATGCGGGCCTTTTCCAAATCGCCTTTGGCGCGCTTAATTTCCGCTATCGTTTCGCGCTCATTTTTCCATTTCATCTCAAGCTCGCGCGTGCCGTCGCGCAAATCCGCGACCTCTTTCTCAATACTCTTCACGCGCGTTCGGGCTTTCCCCTCGCTTTCTTCGGCCTCTTTCTTGAGCGCTTCGCGCTCTATTTCAAGGCGCATAATCTTGCGCTGTGCCTCTTCCAATGCCGGCGGTTTGTTCTCAAGAGAGAGCCGGAGTGCGGAAGACGCTTCATCTATTAAGTCAATAGCTTTGTCCGGCAGAAAACGCTCTGTGATGTACCGAATGGAGAGCTGGACCGCTGCGACGATTGCATCGTCTGTAATACGAACTCCGTGATAAAGCTCGTAGCGCTCTTTGAGCCCGCGGAGTATCGCGATTGCATCGTCCATAGTCGGCTCATTCACGTAGACCGGCTGGAATCTGCGCGTGAGGGCGGGGTCGTGTTCAATGTGGCGCTGGAACTCTTTGAGGGTTGTCGCTCCTATGACGCGGATGTCTCCGCGCGCAAGCGCTGGTTTTAGCATATTGGATGCGTCCATTGAGCCTTCGGCGGCGCCGGCTCCCACAAGCGTGTGCATCTCATCAATAAAGAGAATTATTTTTCCCTCCGAACGCTCCACTTCGCGCATCACAGCCTTCAAGCGCTCTTCAAATTCTCCGCGATATTTTGTTCCGGCAATCAAAAGCCCCAAATCAAGCTGTATCAATTCCTTCCCGCGCAAAGATTCAGGAACATCTCCGGAAGCAAAGCGCTGTGCCAAGCCTTCTGCTACAGCAGTTTTCCCCACGCCAGCTTCGCCTATCAAAATCGGATTATTTTTCGTACGGCGAGAAAGTATTTGTATTACGCGAGTGATTTCGGTATCGCGCCCGATTACTGGATCCAATTTATTCTCGCGAGCGCGGTCTGTGAGCGAGCGCGCGAAGCGCGTTAAGGCGCGTGGTTTCTTCGGCTCGTCTATGTCGCGAATTTTCCCTTCCTTTATATCAGCAAGCACGCGGGCAAGCGCTGTTCTGTCTACTCGGAATCGCGCAAGTACATCGGCAGCCGGCCCCGGGTGCTCTGCAACGCCAAGAAGCAAGTGCTCCGGAGAAACAAACTGGTCGTTAAAACTGGCAGAGATTCTCGGAGCAGCCTCAAAGACTTTGACCAATTCCGGCGTGAGATAAAGCTGGAACGATGGAGAGACGGTATTGCTCCCGCCGGTTCCTTCTATAAGCTCTAGGACAGAATCCGTCAGATGCACCACATCAATCTCCACCTGCTCCAGCATAGGAAGCACCATGGATTCTTCTTGCGTGAGAAGCGCCGATAAAAGATGCAGGGTTGATACTTGATTATGTCCCCGCTCTACAGCGAGCTGGTGCGCCCGATGCACCGCTTCTTTTGCTTTTGTTGTGTAATTGTTGAAAGGGACCATACGCAAATAGGTTCTAGGTTCTAGGTTCTAGGTTGCTTGAATAACATATAATCATACACGATTATTATTGGGCTGGCTTATCCGCCGGCAGAGAGCGCTTAATAAGCGCGGAAGAAGACATGAAGGATCCGGCGGATTGCATGCGGGACGCGCTGGTGCTAATGCCGATTATCTCTCCGTCTGTATTAATTAGAACCCCGCCGGGCATTACAGACTCCCCTGGAATATTCGTTTCAATAATATCAGAGAGCGGGGATGACCCGGAAGATTTTCGCGGAATAATATCCGTGATTATGCCCTGGGCAATGCGGACCCTGCTTTTATTCACAAGCGCGATAACAGTTTGCCCTAAGTTGGCAGACCCTGCCCCAATAACAGCCGGCTTTGCAACAAGCGGTTTGCCTTCGGTCGTTGTGGTAGCGGACTGCATGAATACTAAGTTTGAGTCTCTGTCGCGCGCAGTGACAAAAGCCCTCACATGCGAACCGTCTTGGAACTCAACAATTGCATCTGCACTATCTCCCATAGCCTCCGTATCGCTAGCAATTGACCCCGAAGCATCCAGGACGATGCCGAGCCCCATTAGCACCGGGGTCTCCGAATTGCTTGTGTATAGTCGTACAATAGACGGCGTGGTCTGCGCAACCGCTTCTGAAATAAGATCGGATTCTTTTACGACAATTGTCTTTTCTCTAGTAACAACAGTCGCGGCAGATTGTCCGCTTGGTACGACTCTCTCAACCGTGCGTTCTACAATTCTATTCACGCTTTGAGAGATGGATGGCGGAGCCTGCTCCATCAGAGAGACTGTGACAATTCCTGTGGCAATTGATGTGACGAAGCTGATTAGAAGCGTGAGGAGGATTGTCTGGGACTTGGAAAGCCGTTCAATATCCATAGGTGCATAATACATCAAAAATCAAAAGGCAAAAGTCAAAGTGACGGCGTTTTACCGACAATCTTGACGAGAGTGGAGACCGCATTCCGCACATCTGACACGGTGGTATCACGGCCAAGAGAAAAACGCAGGGTGTTCTCGGCGCGCCAGACCGGCCCGCCAAGCGCCGAGACTACATGCGATGCTTTTTCGCCTGCATTGCAGGCACTCTTGGCAGAGAGCGCAATCCCCTCTCTATCTAGCGCCAATAAAAGATACTCGGAATTTATATTCGGAATTGAAACATTCAGAATATGCGGGAGAGCATGCTCAAGATTGCCGTTTACTACTGCGCCGGGGATTTGCGCGACGATTTCGCGCGCGAAATCATCGCGCATTTTCTTAAGTCGTTTTGATTCTCCCGTGCGCATTTTTCCCGCTTCTTCAAGCGCTGTGGCAAACCCGGCAGAGAGTGCCACATTTTCAGTACCCCCGCGAAGCCCGCGCTCTTGCCCGCCCCCTAGAATTATCGGCGCGAGTTCTGCGCGATTGCTTGCATACAAGCATCCTGCACCATGAGGGCCGTAAATCTTGGATGCACCCAAAGAAAAAAGATCCGCACCGAGCGCATGCGCATGCGGTGAAAGGTAGAGGGGCGCTTGGCCCGCATCGCTATGAAAAATAACTCGCGTGCCGTGTTTCTCCTCATGTCCATGAATCACTCGTGCAATTGAGGCAAGCGGGTTGATAACTCCTGTTTCATTATTCGCCCAGCCTATGGAAACGAACACTGTTTCTTTTCGCAAGAGATGCTCAACAGTCTCCGGCAAGATTATTCCCCGCGAGTCCGGATCCGCATAAGAAATCTTGCCCCCTCTTCTTTCAATATCAGAAAAACATTCCAAGACGGAAGAGTGCTCAATTGCGCTTACTATCCAGTGGGTATTTTCCAGAAACGCCGGCAAGTTTACGGAGGACGGTCCTCGGGCCTCCTTGAGGACGGTCCTCTCTAGGGCACGGGCATAACCCAAAATTGCTAGGTTGTTTGATTCTGTAATGCCCGATGTGAAGATAATTTCGCGCGCCTTGCACCCCAATTCTCTAGCCACTTTCGCGCGCGAGCTTTCCAAAGAACGGCTCGCCTCAACACCCTCCTCATGAATTGAGCTCGGGTTCCCTATTATGCTCTCCGCCTCCCGCATCGCGCGTAGGGACTCGGAAGAAGCGGGAGTAGTGCTCGCATAATCCAAATAGACACGCTTCCTTCCGAAAATTTTCATGGACACAGTGTACCCGGTCAGTACAATTTGGCATAGTTTCTGTCGCTGTATGTTTCATTTTGTGTAAAGAATTACTCCGCGTAAACCAATTGATTTTATACCGAAAAACCGCAACCAAGGCCATGCCAAATTGTCCTACCGGGTGTAGCATTTTCGCCTTTTAAGCGTATAATCTCGGAAATCTTCTCTATATATGAGTAGAAACGCCTATGCCCGGTAGTGAAATGTGCCTTAGGCTTAAACAGGTTTATGAAAGCAAATTACGAACACATCAACATTATGAGTGGCGAGAATCTGGCAATCACGCCACGCCAAACGCCATGCATTTGGCGCAAAGGCACATTCTACTAACCGGGTATGATTCCCAAAAATTCCTTAGTAACGGAGAGACCGCCTATTGTTGCAGTGATGGGGCATGTTGACCACGGAAAATCAACTCTCCTAGATTTCATCAGGCATGCAAACGTAGTCGGCGGAGAAGCTGGCGGTATTACCCAGCACGTTGCCGCATATGAGGTGGAGCACGTCCCCTCTTCCAAATCGGGAGAGTCCGCAGGAAAGCCCAAAAGAATTACATTTATTGATACGCCCGGGCACGCCGCTTTCAAGGCAATCCGCGCGCGCGGAGCAAATGTTGCTGATATTGCTATTCTAGTAGTCGCGGCTGATGACGGCGTGAAAGAACAAACTCTTGAAGCACTAGAAAGTATCAGGAACGCCGGCACCCCTTTCATAGTCGCAATCAACAAGATTGATAAGCCAAACGCAAATATTGAAAAGACGCAGGCAACCTTGATGGAGAACAAGGTGTATCTGGAAACACTCGGAGGCGATGTGCCGTGGGCCGCGATTTCTGCAAAGACAGGCGATGGCGTTGCGGGTCTCTTGGATTTGATTCTTCTTGTCGCGGAAGTTGAAGGATTGAAGGGAGATTCTTCGCTACCGGCTGAAGGTTTTGTCATTGAAGCGCATCGGGATCCGAAAAGAGGAATCGCAGCGACTCTTATAATTACCAACGGCACTCTGCTTTCCGGGCAAGCGCTTCTCGCTGGGCGCGCGATAGCTCCAGTGCGGATTATGGAGAATTTTGCGGGCCTTAAAATACGGCAAGCAAATATATCCAGCCCCGTAATACTTACCGGGTTTGATGAATTGCCTGTGGTTGGAGAATCTTTTCAAACATTTACAAACAAGCGCGACGCTGAAGAAGCGCGCTCTGCCGGAATGCAAAAAGAAAGAATGTCGCCATCGCCTGTTCAGAAAAATCTTGCCTCAAATGCCGAAGCGGAATCTGATCAATTCAGAATGCCGATAGTCGTGCGCGCAGACACAAGCGGTTCTTTGGAGGCGGTTGTTCACGAAGTTAATCGCATCGGCGACGCGCATGCCCGCGTCGTAATCGTACTTTCAGGAATTGGGAATATTTCAGAAAACGATATAAAAGCCGCCGCTTCATCCTCTCCCAGCCCTGCGTTTGTGTTTGGTTTCAATGTAGAAGCGGATGCACTGGGGATAGAGAGGGCGAGACAGCACGGAATTCAAATTGAGAAATTCAACATCATATACAAAATGGTGGAGCGCATACAAGAAATATTGCGGGCATCTGCGCCAAAGAGAATTGAGGAACAGGTAATTGGGAACACAAAAGTAATGAGGCAATTTAGCAGCCGAAAAGGCTTGCATGTGGTGGGGGGATCGGTTGCCGACGGCTATCTCGCCAAGGGTGCATCTGTGCGGGTAACTCGGCGCGGGACAGTAATAGGGCTTGGGAAAATAAAGAGCCTCCAAACCAACAAGCAAAACACGGACCGCGTAGAGGCGGGAAGCGAATTTGGAGCCCAAATAGAGGCGGTTTTTGAGATTGCGCAGGGGGACTCGTTGGAGTGCTTTGTTAATGTCAGCAAATAAGGGCTTGTCCCACACAATCAGAGCGTAGCGAATGATTTTGTGGCTGACAAACCTTATCCCGCCCCAATTTTATATCACACAGCATCATCTCAAATTTGATACACTGTTGAGACGGTCTCAACGAAATCGCAAGATTAATATATGATAACGGATATCAAATTGGGGCGGGATGTAAGATTTTCTAAACTCGTTATACTCGTTAACAAAATCTAACATGGGTTCGCACCGAGATATACAGCTATCGGAAACCATCGCGCACTTGGCCGGAGATTTCTTCGCACGCGAATCCAATAGGCAGTCTCTCGTAACGGTGACAAGGGCCGAAGTATCTAATGATCTAAAAACCGTAACCGTGTATTTCTCTGTTTTGCCGGAGAAATATGAAGAGGACGCATTAAATTTCGCCAAACGAAAACGCACTGATTTTCGCGAATATCTGAAAGAGCACAGCGCGTTGCGATACCTGCCCACTATAGATTTTGCCTTGGACATGGGCGAGAAAAATCGGCAAAAGATTGAGGAGCTGACTCGCAAATAGGAAGTATTCCCTATAACATGGGGCACAATCCCAATATGAGGAAAAACTTCTTAGAGAAATTGCCTGCAGATTTTGTGCCAAAGCATCAGTGGCCTGAATACGATATTCTCTCTGCTTCTCCGGCCCGCTTTCACCCGGAGATTGTCGGCGAGAGAACAAAGGGCATGCGCTGGGGCATATGGCCGTTTTATTTTGAAGAGTACTTTAGCGATGATGAGCCTGACATAGCACTTTCAAATGCGACAGCCTCCCATCGTCGCTTTATTGTCTGGCACCGCCTAATGAGAACGGACAAGCCCTCGGGTTGGTACGGCATTGTAAGAAAAAGTGCGAAGCTGGAGGGGATTGCATTTTTGTTTCCTGACAAGCCGTATACAAGCTCTTGGTCGCGCGTCGCAAGGTATGATAGGAACCAGTGGCAAAAAACACTGCTCAATATCAAATATAAAATTGAGGACATTTCTTTTGCCGAATTCCAAAGCGCGTATAAGAAAAGCAGTATTGCGGGAAAAATCGGAGAGATGAACATTAATATTTTAGACCGTGCGATGCAGGGCCCGAAATCGGAATATATAGAACTGCACTGCGCTCGTAACATTAAAAGCGGTAAGATAAATGCGGGCATTGCCGTCATTACATCAAAAACACACGCCTCCTCTTACTACTATTGCGCATTTCGCGAGCAGGATGAGAAAAGAGACCCGACGATGACAGGATTAATTGATGATTGGTTTCTGCGCTGTCATAAAAATGGAATACGGTATGTGAATATGGGTTACTTCTGGCATCCCGGAAAGCCAGGAGGTTGGAAGGGCTTTTCGGATTTCAAAGCCAAATTTGTAACAGACTATCTTCTGTATCAGCCTCCATTGATACGATTTGCGTAAAAAC